>CAKTNU010000208.1 GCA_934589325.1 uncultured Oscillospiraceae bacterium
TAACAGGTATAACCCCGGCCATAAGCGCGACGGCGATGGAGCTGAGCCTTGAGGCGGTAAAAACGGCAAAAAAGCTTGGAATGACCGTCTCATGCGATCTGAACTACCGCAAAAATCTCTGGAAGTACGGCAAAAAAGCGAGCGAGGTAATGCGTGAGCTTGCATGCTATGTCGATGTTGCCATAGCAAACGAGGAGGACATACAGAAATCGCTCGGCATAAGTGCCGATGTCGAGGTGGAGTCCGGAAAGCTCGACAGAAGCAAATATAAGGAGCTGGGCGACAGGGTGCTGGAGATGTACCCGAATATCAGCCTGCTGGCGATAACGCTCCGCGAATCGATAAGTGCCGACTGCAACGGCTGGGCAGCCTGCCTGAACGACCGGGAGCACTTTTATGAGTCCAAGCGTTACCAGATAAATGATATCGTTGACCGCGTCGGCGGCGGCGACAGCTTTGCCGCCGGACTTATCTATGGGCTGAACACCTATAGTGACCGTCAGCAGGCGCTCGAATTTGCGGTAGCCGCAAGCTGCCTGAAGCACAGCATCCTCGGAGACTACAACCGCGTGTCTGCGGCGGAGGTCGAGAAGCTGATGAACGGAGACGGAACAGGGCGTGTACAGCGCTGAATTTTACATTTAAATACTAAATAAACACGGAGGCAGAAAGAATGGGAACTCATGCAAATCTGGAGATCAGAAACAGAACGGCGTGCATAGTGCTGCATGAAGAGGTCGAGCGCAGACCGTGCACTCTTGACTGGGTAGTGATCAGGGAAATGAACGCATGCCTGGATGAGATAGCGGCCAAGCTCGATGAAGTCGACGCCGTTGTTCTCGAGAGCGCATCCAAGAAATCCTTTGTCGTCGGAGCAAACATTGCTGCGCTTGAGGAGCTGAACCCGGAGAACATCATGGAATGGGTACATCTCGGCCACGATGTGTTCAACCGCTTTTCGCAGCTGCCCATACCGACTATTGCGAAGGTGACGTATATGGCGCTCGGCGGCGGTCTGGAGCTGGCTATGGCCTGCGACATAATAGTCGCCGGAGAGGATGCAAAGCTCGGGCAGCCGGAGGCGTCCCTCGGAGTTATGCCAGGCTGGGGCGGCAGCTACCGTCTTGCGACGCTGGTAGGCCCGAGCAGAGCAAAGGAAATGTTCATGACAGGCATACACCTGACGGCGAAGGAAGCCTACGACTGGGGTATCGTAAACCACATATGCCCAGCCGACGAAATAGACGAATATGTAGACAGCATGGTTGCGCGCATCTCAGCGAATGACCGTAAGGTCATTACCTATATCAAAGGCTTTGTGAACGACCGCTTCTATGGCGGCATGAATCACGACGCGGTGTTTGAGGCCATATCCTCCAGCGTCTGCCTTGCATCCCCCAGCACATCCGAACGTCTCGCAAACTTCTTCAACAGCAGGAAGAAGTGAGAATAAAAAGAGAAAACTGAAAGGAAGAAAAAATGAAAAGAACAATCTGCATCCTGCTCGCTCTCGTCATGGTGTTTGCACTGTGCGCCTGCGGCAACAGCGCTGCTCCCGCAGCAAGCAACGAGCCCGCCGGCAATCAGGGCGGCAATGAAGTCCAGAACGACACTCCCGCGGAAAAGATAGTTATCAAGGCCGGTCATCACACCGCGACCGACAGCACCTTCAACTACGGCTTTGAGGCGTTCAAGGCCGCGATCGAGGAGCTCAGCGGCGGCAGCATGGTAGTCGAGATATACCCGGCCGGTCAGCTCGGCGACCAGACCGAGCTCATTCAGCAGCTCCAGACCGGTACCGTGCAGATGGCTATCACCAGCTGCGCAGACCTTGCAAACTTTGCTCCTAATGTCGGCGTGCTTGATGTTCCCTACATGTTCCAGACCAAGCAGCAGGCATGGAATGCCATGGACGGCGAGGTCGGTGATTACTTCAGCGATTATATTAAGGAAAATGTCGGCGTTTACACCTGCGGCTACTGGAGCGGCGGCACGAGAAGCGTATTCAGCAGCAAGGGCGCCATCAACACCGTGGAAGACATGAAGGGTCTCAAGATCCGTACCCAGCCTGCCGATGTCCATGTCAACTCCTTCACCGCAATGGGTGCTACCGTCACCCCGATAGCCTACACCGAGCTTTACAGCGCACTGCAGCAGGGCGTTGTCGACGCTGCTGAGAACGATCCCTCCAACTACTATTCCATGAAGTTCTACGAGGTCTGCAAGTACTACTCCCTCACGGAGCATATCCAGCAGGTCGCATCCAGCATAGTCCTTGTGAGCCCCAGCTTCTATGATTCTCTCACCGAGGAGCAGCGCGGCTGGTTTGACGAAGCCTGCGCCATCGCTCAGGCCGACCAGAGACAGTTCGTTGAGGACGGCGCCGCAGAGTATATAAAGAAGCTCGAGGACGAGGGCGTCGTGGTCAACGAGGTAGATAAGGAATCCTTCATGACCGCTATGGAGCCCTTCTACGAGTCATACGTTTACCCCACCTACGGCAAGGATCTTGTCGACATGATACGCAGCTGCCCTCTCGAGTGAGCAGCGGGGAAGGGCAATCTTCCCTATAACTGACAAGCCGGTCCCGGCATCCCGAAGAGGGATGCCGGAACTGAACAAAGGAGAAATCGCACATGAAAAAAATATTCGATATGACGGAAAAGCTGCTTTTGTATTTCGCTTCGATATGCCTGGCCGTATTTTCCGTTTCTACCTTTCTGCAGGTTGTACTTCGCGCTTTTGGGACGCCGGCTGTCTGGTCTGAAGAGATTGCCCGCTTTTCATTTATCTATATGGTTTTCACCGGCTGTGCCGTCGGCGTAAGAAAGGGTACCCACTACACGTTTGATATCTTCGGCAAGATGAAAAATAAGCTGGTATCCTATACTGCCAGAACGCTGGCGCTGGCATTTCAACTCGCATTCTTCGGCTTCCTGCTGTACACTGCCATTGTATTCATCCCGCAGATGGCGGCGAGAGCCTCATCTGTCCTGCGTATTCCGGTATCTATTCCGTATTCCTCAATAATAGTGTTTGCCGGTTTTGGAATAATCTTCACACTTGAAAAAATAGTCGAGTTCATCCGTGATCCGGAGAGCTATAAGGAAAACGAAAATTACGAAGAATTGGAGGGAACAGCCGTATGATCGTATGGATGCTGATCGTATTTTTCCTGCTTATATTTATAGGCGTTCCGATCGCCTTTTCGCTCGGTGGGATAAGCGTTCTCTGGTCGCTTATAGCTGACGGCGATATTCTTCTGCTTGCCAGACGTATGTATTACGGCGTCGACTCCTTTACGC
>CAKTNU010000209.1 GCA_934589325.1 uncultured Oscillospiraceae bacterium
GGACGCTCATTGAGGTCGGCTCCGGCAAGCGCAGTGCCGAGGAGATGCCCGATATTCTCGCCTCTCTTGACCGCGGCCGCGCCGGATTCACCGCGCCGCCGCAGGGGCTTTTTCTCTGGAACGTGGAATATTGAAAAAAGCTGAAATTATCATTGACAAGTCTGTTGAATACTGTTAGAATGAGTCGTCTCAATTGGATATGAGTTTATCCGAAGCAAGATACGACCGCCGCCTATGGGCGGCTGAGGCCACACGGACAGCCGGGTCGAATGCCGATCTTCCGCGGGATGCGGCGGCAACTTCTGTTGCCTTATTGATTGAGTTAAAAGCTCAAGTTTTATAAGTTGGTTACTATAAACCGATGCTTTAAGGGCATACAAACTTGTGAAATGGTCAATAAGAGTAGTAAAAGTAATCTTTGCTATATAGACTCTCATACCAAAAGAGGCTTGATATACTCCGGCTCAAAACGCCGGGGAAAATGGGCTTTTCAAGTGACGTATGCCGCAGAGCATACGTCACTTTTTATTTTGGGGGCAGAGCCATGAAAAAGATCATCGAGCTTAAAAACATCACAAAGTCCTTTGACGGCGAGGTCGTTCTGGATCACATCAATCTTGACATCTATGACAATGAATTTCTGACGCTGCTCGGTCCGTCCGGCTGCGGCAAGACCACAACGCTTCGTCTCATCGGCGGCTTTACGACCCCCGACGAGGGTGACATCATATTCATGGGTGAAAATATCAACGAGCTGCCGCCCCACAAGCGCAATGTCAACACCGTGTTCCAGCGCTATGCACTGTTCCCCCATCTCAATGTCTTTGAGAACGTCGCCTTCCCACTGCGTGAAAAAAAGGTGCCGCGTGACGAGATAGATCAGCGCGTGAACGAGATGCTGTCCATGGTCGCGCTTACCGGATTTGAGCATCGCAGCGTCACCAGTCTCTCCGGCGGTCAGCAGCAGCGCGTAGCTATTGCGCGCGCCCTTGTCAGCCGCCCAAAGGTGCTGCTGCTGGACGAGCCTCTTGCCGCGCTCGATCTCAAGCTGCGCAAGGACATGCAGCAGGAGCTCAAAAAGATCCAGAAGGCCATGGGCATCACCTTCGTGTTCGTCACACACGATCAGGAGGAGGCACTTTCGATGTCTGACACCGTCGTCGTCATGTCTGAGGGCCGTATCCAGCAGATCGGCACGCCTATCGACATATACAACGAGCCGCAGAACGCCTTTGTCGCCGACTTCATCGGCGAAAGCAATATCCTTGACGGCGTGATGCTCGCCGACTACAAGGTCAGCTTCTCCGGCCACACCTTTGACTGCGTGGATGCCGGCTTTGACAAGCGCGAGAATGTCGATGTCGTCATCCGTCCCGAGGACGTGGATATTGTCCCTGAGGAAAAGGGCATGCTGCACGGTGTCGTGACCTCCGTCACCTTCCTCGGCGTCCACTACGAGATAATCGTCGACATCAACGGCCTCAAGTGGATGATACAGACCACCGATTTCGTTGATGTTGACGAGCACATCGGCCTCTATATCGAGCCCGACGCGATACACATTATGAAGAAGTCCGAATACTCCGGAATGTACGGCGACTACTCCTCCTTCTCCAACGAGTTTGACGAGCTGAGCGACGCGGAAAGCGAGACGGAAGAATGAAGCAGAATGTTCAGAGATCCTCGCGGCTGACGCAGCGTCTGCTGCTGACGCCGTATTCGGTGTGGGCGGTGCTGTTCATCGTCGTCCCGCTCATCTTCGTGGCCTACTATGCGTTCACGGACACGAATTTTAACTTCACCTTCGACAATATCACCCGCTTTTTCACTGCGACCTCGACCGTGGACAGCGGTGCAGCGACCCGCGAAGTGCATACATATCTCGTTATCTTCGGCCGCTCACTGAAGCTGGCTGTGATATCGACGCTGATATGCCTGCTGCTCGGCTACCCGATGGCATACATAATCGCAAAAGCAAATGCGAAGGCGCAGAAAATAATAATCACGCTCATTATGATACCCATGTGGATGAACTTCCTCATCCGTACCTACGCGTGGATGACGATACTGCAGGACACCGGCATCATAAACGGTCTGCTCTCCGCGCTTGGGCTCGGCCGTATCCACATCATCGGCACCGAGGCTGCCGTCGTGATTGGCATGGTTTACGACTATTTTCCCTACATGGTGCTGCCGATATACTCGATCATGGCAAAGATGGACGACCGCCTGATCGAGGCCGCCTATGATCTCGGCTGCAACGGCGCGGGTGTACTGCGGCGCGTTATATGGCCGCTCAGTCTGCCGGGCGTCATTTCGGGCGTGACGATGGTGCTCATCCCGTCAATAAGCACCTTCTATATCTCACAGAAGCTCGGCAACGGCAAGTTTTTCCTGATAGGCGACGCTATTGAAGGTCAGTATGTCGCAAACAACCTGCACTTTGCCGCCGCCATCGCGTTCATTCTTATGATCATACTGCTTGCTGGCATGGCGCTGATGCAGCACTTTGCCGACAAACGCTCACACATAGATTAAGGGGGTGAGAAGCATGAAAAAAATGTCCAAGGTCTACACTGCCCTTATCATGATATTTCTGTTTGCACCGATAGCGATACTTCTGTTCTTCTCATTCAATGAGGCCAAAAGCCTGTCGGTATTCTCCGGCTTCTCGCTCAACTGGTACCGTGAGCTTATGAAGGACGCAGAGACGCTGGGCGCGGTGCGGAACACCGTCATCCTCGCGCTGAGCGCTTCCGTCGTGTCCACTGTTATGGGTACGGCCGCTGCGGTCGGCATCGACCGTATGCGCAGCAAATATCTGCGCGCTGCGATGGACACTGTGACCAACATCCCCATGATAAACCCCGACATCATTACCGGTATCTCTCTGATGCTGATGTTTGTATTCGTCGGGCGGCTGTTCGGCGCGGCGACGAGCCTCAGCTTCTGGACGATGCTCATCTCGCACGTCACCTTCTGCCTGCCCTATGTCATTCTCCAGGTCCTGCCGAAGCTGCGGCAGATGGACAGGGCTCTGCCCGAGGCCGCACTTGACCTCGGCTGCACGCCGCTGCGTGCCTTTTTCAAGGTCGAGCTGCCGGAGATCATGCCCGGCATCGTGACCGGTATGATAATGGCCTTCACCCTTTCGCTTGACGACTTCGTCATCAGCTACTTTACCGCGGGCAACGGCTTCCAGACCCTGCCGATACGCATCTACAACATGACGAAAAAGACCGTCACCCCGAAAATGTACGCACTGGCGACGATAATCTTCTTTGTCATCCTCGCCCTCC
>CAKTNU010000210.1 GCA_934589325.1 uncultured Oscillospiraceae bacterium
GAGCACGGCGGTTTTGACGCGCTGCTGTACGGTATCAAGAAGGTGTTCCGCGGAAGGAAGGGCGGCCAGCTCGGTATGGGGCTTCTCGTCGGTGCGATGGATATCGCGACCGCAAACAACACCGTTGCCATCGTTATGGCAAATCCCATCGCCAAGGAGATGGCCGAGGATTACGGTGTCTCCCCGCGCAAGACCGCTTCCCTGCTCGACACCTTCTCCTGCGTGTTCCAAGGCATTATACCCTACGGCGCACAGATGCTCGTAGCTATTTCGCAGGCCGCCGTACTTGGCTATGACGTTTCCGCATTTGAGATAATCCCGAATCTGTTCTATCCCTATGCTCTCCTCGTCAGCTCGCTCGTGTTCATATATCTGATCCCCGAGCGCAAAAAATAATTAGGCGTATATTAGAACACCGCCGGTATCGTTTTATGATACCGGCGGTGTTGTTTTATGTTCATCTTCTGCGGCTGCGCTGTTTGCGGTCAGAGTACATCCGGTTATCCGCGATACGGCTGTCGGACTCCTGCATAAACTTCTTGAGCCGATCCTCAAAGCTCTGATCTGCCGACGGCGGGTTTACAGCGCCGCGATTTTCCGGCTGGCGGTCGGGGCGTGAGCCGCCCTGCCTCGGGCGGGCGGGACGTTCGGAATAATTCTGGCGGTTCTGCGGCTGCTCCTGGGCACGCTTGATGGACAGATTTATCTTGCCGTCATCCGTGATGTTCAGGACGCGCACTTTGACCGTCTGCCCCATCTGCACATGCTCGTTGATGTCGCTGACATAGGCATTTGCCACCTCGGAGATATGCACAAGTCCGCTTTTCCCCTCCGGCAAAGCCACAAAAACGCCAAATTTAGTTATCCCGGTAACTTTTCCCTCAAGGACAGCTCCAACTTCCAGCGCCATAAATTAATCCTCTCTGTCTGATATAAAATAAAAAACTATTTCGCCCGGCATCACGAGTCCAAGCCGTTCGCGGGCAATGCTTTCGATAGCGTCATCGTCCCGGCTGTGCGCCTGCTTCTCGCACAAGGCTGCATTCTCGCTCTCAAGCTCCGAAAGCTCGGCCTCTATCTCTGCCGATCGGCGCTCGGCACGCCGCAGCTCAAGCTGCACCGACGCAAAGCTCCACAGCGAGTATCCCAGCAGCGCTACCGCGACTATCCGCAATATCCGTTCACGTGTATTCATTTCTCATCCTTTATAATAAAACATTCTTTTGATTTTTGGAAGTATATTTTTGCAGATTTCCAAACTTTTTTTGACAAAATTTTGCCCTGACCGGCTGCATGCCATATTCCGGCACATATCCAGTCCAAGCCCGGCTCCAAAATGCGGCTCAGCGTATGCATATATGCCAGAAATCCGCACAGCGCGGCGAGCAGCTCCCATGTTCCAAGCCTGCCGCTGCCCGCGCCCATCGCAAACAGGAAGGCTGCCGATCCCGCAAATACACAGAACAGCAGGTCAAGCACCGCCGCGGACGCCGGTCGGAGTCTCCTCCGCGGCGGACGGAGAAGGTCATACACAAGTCCGAGCAGCCAGCCACCCAAATGTGCAAAAACTATTGCAGCAGCCTGTCTGCCGATATTCAGCTCCATACGATTCAGCCGAACAGCTTTGACCAGAAGCCTCCGCTGGGCGCGGGCTCGTCATAGCTCAGTTCCTGTATATGGCCATGCAGCTCAAGGCAGCCCGCGTCAAGGTCGATACGCTCAATGTGCAGTCCTTGGCCGCGGACGGTAATGTCGCCCTGTGACGAGCACAGCACGACCATATTTTCGTCAAAGCCGGACACATCGTCCACGCCGTGTATCTTCATTTTTTCCCGTCCCTCAATGCTTACGCTGTGTGCACGCTCCGGCTTCGGCGGCAGGGATTCATACGGCATAGTTTCACCTCCATGATCATAATATCAGTAAAATATATGCGTCTTGTCCCGAAAATATCTAAAAATAACGGCCGAGCCTGAGCCCAGCCGTTATTTTTAGATATTTATGCTGTCAATGATGGTCGGTACCTTTGGAGCCGATGCCGAAATGCAGCTCCTTCATGCCCTCGACCTCTTCGCACACATCCTTGAGCGCACACACGGAGCAATCCGTGGGCAGACCCTCGAGAATGTGGGTCAGGGTCCCGGTGACGTCGTTGGCTTTCTTGGCCTCTTTCTGCATTGCAGCGTAGTCCATGCCCTTTTCGGTCACGAAAATGACCTTTGCCGCCAGCACGTTCGGATTCTTTCTATACTCTTTGATATAGCTCATGCCGATACGCTTGAAGCTGACACCCTTGCGGAGCGCAGTCTTGCTGACGCGGACCTGCTCACGGTAGCTTTCGGGAGACATGCGGACCATATAGCCCTCGGGGTAGACGTGGTACTTTGCAAACTCAATATCCTTGAGCGTGCGGTACACGACCTCATCGTCCTCGTCGAGCATGCCGACACGGAGCAGGACTATGCGGGCAAAGTCGCAGTCGCCCTTGATATCCTTAAGGTCTGCACCGTAAAGCTCGACCTCGTCCTGCGGGACAAGCTCCGCATTGGAGGTAAAGAGCACGTAGTTCGCCGAACCCTTGCCCATCGCGCCGAGCTCATAGGCCGCGTCCTTCTGGAGGACCAGCTCACTCGAGCCGAGATCCGTCCAGCAGTCGCGCTCGTTATAGCTCCAGCGCTGAGGATTTTTGCCTTCGAAGAATGACTTGGTATCCTTGATAAGAGAATTATACAGCTCCATATTTTAGAATACCTGGTCTACCTTCTTGCGATCGAATATCAGGTTGACCTGCTTGTAGGCCCAGCCGAGGAGCTTCTGGTCAAGGTTCCAGAAATATACGACAAACAGGACACCGACAGTGACGAAAAGCGCCTTTATCAGTTTCTTGAAGAATTTGCACATATTAGAAATATGCTCCTTTCGTTATATGGGCATATGCCGGAGCCGGTGGGTTCCGGCATATGCGTGGAGTAGCTGGAATTACTTCTTGGCGAGACCCTTCTGACGGGCATATTCGGCAGCGCCGAGAGCGCCCATGAGCTGGGGGTCGGTCTTGAGGTTGACGACCTTGAGCTTGAGAACGTGCTCAATGGCTTCCTTCAGACCGTCGTTCTTTGCACAGCCGCCGGTCAGGGTGATGCTGTCGGTGGCGCCGGCCTTCTTGGCCATGACGAAGCAGCGCTTTGCAACTGCCATCTCGATACCGGCTGCGATCTCATCCATGGGCTTGCCTTCGCCGACGAGGGTGATGACCTCGGACTCAGCGAAAACGGTGCAC
>CAKTNU010000211.1 GCA_934589325.1 uncultured Oscillospiraceae bacterium
TATAACATGATATGTGTTCGGCAGATACCGCAAGATCGCTGAACTCATAAATTTAAAGTGTCAGAGTAGGGTTCGGCGCGTCAAGTGCTGCGGGATGGGAAGTTGTCCGCAGACGAAGTCATCCGGCGTATGTCGTGGTGGCGCGGTGCCGCTCCCGCGTCCGCTGCCGCTGAAGGATCACTATCTTTTCTTGGGATAACTATCTCCTTTTGTGGCAACTGTCACGAAAGGAGAATTTTTTGAAAGGCATGAAAAAAATGACTGTCCGGCAGATGGCTGCCGACTCGATGCTCGCCGCAATGTGCGCCGTGCTTGGTGCCGTCGCGCTCGACCTCGGGAACCTGAAGATCACGCTCGAAAGTCTGCCGATAATCGTCGGCGCACTGCTGTTCGGGCCGGCAGACGGCGCCGCTATCGGCTTCGTCGGCACCTTTGTCTATCAGCTCCTGCGCTACGGCTTATCCGTCACAACGCTGCTGTGGATACTGCCGTATCTCGTCTGCGGTCTGATCGTCGGCCTGTATGCGAAAAAAAAGAGCTTCGCACCCGATGTGAAGCAGACGATCATCATAGTGGTAATAGCGGAGCTAGCTGTTACCACGCTCAACACCGGCGTAATGTATATCGACAGCAAAATATACGGCTATTACTCCGCTGTGTACATCTTCGGCTCCATTGCTGTGCGCTATGCGATATGCGTCGGCAAAGCTATAGTTACCGGCGCGATAATGCCGCCGCTGGTTCGGCTGCTGCGCGAAAGGGTTTTTAATACCGTTTGATGTGATCATATGCATTATATGTCACAGTTTTTGATTCTAAAGAGGCGAATGTCAAAATGACTGCACAGGATGCAATAAATTATATAGAGGGCTGCACATGGAGCCGCACCCGGCTCGGCCTTGGCCGGACCCGGGAGCTTTTATCGCGCTTGGGCGACCCGCAGAAAAAGCTGCGCTTCATCCATGTTGCCGGGACGAACGGCAAAGGATCGACCTGCGCAATGCTGGCGTCGGTAATGCAGCAGGCCGGATACAGGACCGCACTCTACACCTCGCCATACATCTGCCGGTTCAACGAGCGGATGCAGATAAACGGTGAGGAGATACCGGACTCCAGACTTGCCGAGCTTACGGAACGGATAATGCCCATCGCCGAGAGCATGGCTGACCATCCCAGTCAGTTCGAGCTTGTGACGGCGATCGCGATGCAGTATTTTCTTGAAGAGCACTGCGACATAGTCGTGCTCGAGGTCGGACTTGGCGGGGCGCTTGACAGCACCAACGCCATCGACTGCCCCGAGTGCGCCGTGATAACTACTATCGGCCTTGAGCATACCGAATATCTCGGGAGTACGCTGCCCGAAATAGCGTCGGCCAAGGCCGGGATAATCAAGCCCAGCTGCGATGTGGTCTGCTACCGGAATGTCCCGGAGGTCGAGCATGTGTTTGAAGCGGTCTGCCGCGAAAAAAACGCACGGCTCGTAAAGGCCGACTTTGACTCGATACGCCCGATATCCCATTCCCTGTCCGGGCAGAGCTTTGCATGGCGCAACTATACTTCCCTGCGCCTGCCGCTGCTCGGTTCGCATCAGCTTAAGAACGCCGCGGTCGTGCTTGAAACCTTGAATGTTCTCCGCGGGAAAGGCTGGAGCATAAGCGACAGCGCAATAATTTCCGGCCTTGCCGAGACGAAGTGGCCGGTGCGCTTTGAGGTCCTGCGCGCAGAGCCCCCGGTGATAATCGACGGCGCACACAATCCGCAGTGCGCCGAAGCGCTGGCGGCAAACATCGCGGAATATCTGCCCGGGCAGAAATGCATATTTCTTATGGGTGTGCTTGCCGACAAGAATTACAGGCAGATGCTCGGCTCCCTTGCCCCGTATGCGGAGCGGTTTTTCTGTGTTGCGCCGCCGAGTCCGCGTGCATTACCGGCGGACGCGCTGGCCGGAGTCGTAGAAGAGCTTGGTATCCCGGCGCAGAGCTGCGGAGACATCAGCAAAGCGGCAGAGCTCGCGCTCGGCTGCGGCAAGCCCGTTATAGCCTGCGGTTCGCTGTATCTTGCGGGTACGGCAAGAGCCGCACTTTCAAATATGATCAGAGGAGAAAAGTGAGAGAATGATAAAAAATAACGGAGAGAAGCTGAAAATACTGCTTGTAAATGACGATGGGATCGATTCCCCCGGCATCGTGCATCTGGCAGCGATGGCCATGCAGCTCGGCGAAGTATGGGTCGCAGCTCCATCCTCACAGTGCAGCGCCATGTCCCAGAAGCTGACGATATTCCAGCCTCTTGAGGTAAAGGAACGCGAGTTCCCGCTGCCTGTCGCCGGTGCGTACAGTATAGGCGGCACCCCGGCCGACTGTGTCAAGACCGCGCTGAAGGCTGTGCTCCCCGTGCGGCCGGACGTTGTTTTCTCCGGCATCAATATCGGCTACAATGCCGGCTTTGACATCGCCTACTCCGGCACCGTGGCCGCGGCAATGGAGGCCGTTTTAAACGGTATCCCGGCTATCGCCTTCTCCGCCCAGCACGACGGCAGCTATGACGTGACCGACAAGTACATACTCGACATCACCCGCGAACTGCTCGCCGAGCCTCTCGCCCCGGGAGAGATATGGAACGTCAATTTCCCCGGCTGCCCTCTTGAAGAATACAAGGGCGTACTGCGCGGCAGGACGATAGCTCCGAAATTCATATTTGACAACACCTATTCGGCCGAGACACGTCCTGGAGGCATGACGCTGACCCCGGACGCCGATTTCATCGCCCACGGCGACGCACCGGAGGGCAGCGATATACACGCTGTTCTGCACGGCTGCATTTCTATAGGTAAAGTCAAGAGCATGGTTCTGTAAATTCTGTGCAAAAAGGCTTGTAAAGCAATTCAAACTGTGTTATATTGAATGTCGGTACGCAGCGCGAAAAATGTGGAATTGTGGTGCTTTTTTGCTTTAAATCGATGCATCTGACGACGCATGCCCACGCTGCTGCCGCAAAATTTTGTTTGGAGGAAAAACAAAAATGAAAAAGACCATAGCATTGCTTCTCGCACTTGTCATGGTGTTCGCTCTCTGCGCCTGCGGCCAGACCAATGCTCCCGCAGCCGAGTCTCAGGCTCCCGCGGCTGAGTCTTCCGATGCTCCCGCGACCGAGAACCAGCACTTCGACAAGCTGACCCTCGAGTTTGTTCCCTCCAAGGACGCCGACGTTATCATTGCCGGCACCAAGAACCTGCCCGAGCTCGTTCAGGCTGAGATGGCCAAGCTCG
>CAKTNU010000212.1 GCA_934589325.1 uncultured Oscillospiraceae bacterium
CTCACCGCTCCCGGAATCGTCAAGTGCCCCAACTGCGGCGAGTTCTGCATGCCTCACCGTGCTTGCAAGCACTGCGGCCAGTACAAGGGCCGTGAAGTCATCAAGGTCGAGGAGAGCAAGTAAACAGCTTGAGGAGGAAAGGGTAGTACCTTTCCTCCTTTTGCGTATCTTCGGTCTTCCGCGCAGCGGAGGGACCGTTTGGCGCACGGCGTCGGAGGAACATGGACAATCTTATCAAATCCGTCGACCGGGGCAGCCCACTGCACGGCAAGGCGCACCCGGGCGACGCTGTAATATCTATAAACGGCCACAGGATAATCGATGTGCTCGACTATAAGTTTTTTGCCTACGACAGCGAACTGCACGTTGTGCTCCGCCGACCCGACGGCAGCGAAAAAGAGGTGCACGTCCGCAAGACTGTAGGCGGAGATCTGGGGCTTGAATTTGAGAGCTATCTTATGGACACGCCGCGCTCCTGCGCGAATAACTGCGTGTTCTGCTTCATTGACCAGCTCCCGAAGGGCATGCGCCGCACCATGTACTTCAAGGACGACGACGCCCGCCTGAGCTTTCTGCTCGGCAATTATATCACGCTTACGAATCTTTCGAAACGAGAGATAGAGCGCATAATCGCGCTGCATATAAGCCCTATAAACGTTTCCGTGCACACGACGAATCCGGAGCTTCGCTGCGCAATGCTGCGCAACCCCCGAGCCGGGGAGACTATCGAGACCATGCGCCGCTTTGCGCAGTCCGGCATCACGATGAACTGCCAGATAGTCTGCTGCCCCGGACTCAATGACGGGGAGGAGCTTATGCGCACTATGCGGGATCTCGAGGGGATGTATCCCGGTGTGCATAGCGTTTCGATAGTCCCGGTAGGACTTACAAAGTTCCGCGAGGGGCTTTATCCGCTGATACCGTTCACAAAGGAGCATGCTGCCGAAACGCTGGACATGATCACAAAGTTCGGCGACGAATGTCTCGAAAAGCATGGGACGCGCATTTTCTTCTGCGGGGACGAGTTTTATATTCTGGCCGGGCGTGAGTTCCCGCCGGACGAATTTTTCGAGGAGCACACACAGCTGGAAAACGGTGTGGGCATGCTGCGCATGCTGGAGACCGAGTTCCGCTCGGCACTCAAGCTGTCCGACCCGCCGGACGGTGTGCCGTTCACAATAGCGACGGGTGTTTCCGCGGCGCCGTATTTTCAGAAGCTCGTTTGCATGGCGCATGAGAAATATGATATACTAAACGGCAGAGTCTATCCGATAGTCAACGATTTCTTCGGTCACAGCATCAACGTCACCGGCCTCATCACCGGGCAGGATCTCATACGCCAGCTCAAGGGGAAGAACCTCGGAGAACGGCTGCTGATATCCCAGAACATGCTGCGGCGGCAGGAGATGGATTTCCTGGACGATATAACGCTTGAGGAGGCCGTGCGTGAGCTCGGCGTGCCGATATACCCCGTCGAGCAGGATGGCTTCGCGCTGTGGGACGCAATGGCGGGCGAGCTGCCGGAGGTAAAGCTCCCGGAGCGCGGCGAGGACACGGATTACTACAGATATAATCAGAACTGAAACATAAATAGGAGGGGAAGATATGGCAAGACCTCTTGTTGCGATAGTGGGCAGACCGAATGTCGGCAAGTCCATGCTTTTCAACCGCCTCGTCGGGCAGCGGCTCTCTATAGTCGAGGACACGCCCGGCGTGACCCGCGACAGGCTGTATGCCGAATGTGAGTGGTGCGGAAGAAAATTCGATATGGTCGATACGGGCGGCATAGAGCCGACGACCGACAGTGAGATACTGCTGTTCATGCGCGAACAGGCGCAGATAGCGATAAACTCGGCTGACGTGATCATCCTTGTCACTGATATCAGGACCGGTGTCACCGCGGCGGATAAGGACGTGGCGAATATGCTGCTGCGTTCGCGTAAGCCGGTCGTGCTGGCCGTAAACAAGGCGGACTCCACCGGCGCGGAGGACCCGGCGCTCTACGAGTTCTATTCTCTCGGCCTGGGAGATCCCATTGCGGTGTCTGCCGTCCACGGACACGGCACCGGTGACCTGCTGGATGAGTGCCTAAAGTATTTCCCGGAGGCGGAGGAAGAGGATGAGGAGCCGGACTATGTCAAGGTCGCGGTCATCGGCAAGCCGAATGTCGGCAAGTCCTCGCTGATAAACCGTATTCTCGGCGAGAAACGGCTCATAGTCAGCAATGTGGCCGGTACGACCCGCGATGCGGTCGACACGATGTTTGAAAATGAGACCGGTAAGTTTATTTTTATCGACACTGCCGGTATCCGCCGCAAGTCCAAGGTCGACGAACGTATAGAGAAGTTCTCGGTCATGCGCGCACAGCTTGCCATTGAGCGGGCGGACGTCTGCCTTATCATGATAGATGCACGCGACGGCGTCACCGAGCAGGATACGAAGATAGCCGGGCTTGCTCACGAGGCTGGCAAGGCGAGCATCATCGTCGTAAACAAATGGGATCTGGTCGATAAGGAGACCGGCACCATGGAAAAGATGCGCAAGGACATCATGCGTGACCTCAGCTTCATGAGCTATGCGCCGATAGTGTTCATCTCCGCCATGACCGGACAGCGCACCGACAGGCTCTTCGAGCTCATAAACTTTGCAAACGACCAGAGCCATATGCGCATCACCACCGGCATGCTCAATAACGTCCTTGCCGACGCGCAGGCGAGAGTCCAGCCGCCCACGGATAAGGGACGCCGCCTGAAGATATATTACATGACGCAGACCGGCATCTGCCCGCCGAATTTCGTGATATTCTGCAATTCGCGCGAGCTGTTCCACTTCTCGTATCAGCGCTATATCGAGAATCAGATACGCGCCGTGTTCGGCCTTGAGGGTACGCCGATACGCATCGTCATTCGGCAGAAAGGCGAGAAGGAATGATATATACCGTTCTGCTGATAATCATTGCCGTTATCGCCTATGGCATCGGCAGCATGAGCAGCGTTGTCATAGCGTCGAATTATGTTTTTCATGTGAATCTGCGCCGTCTCGGCACGGGCAGCTCCGCGCTCTCGAACTTCCGCCGCATATACGGCGCGAAGGGCTTGGTGAAGCTGCTGCTTGTGGAGCTTGTGCGCGATATCCTGCCGATCCTCATCGGCGGGCTGCTGATGGGCATAAAGGGTCAGACCGCCGTGGGGCGCGCGTTTGCGGGCTTCTGCCTTGTGATGGGGCAGCTGTATCCGCTGTTTTATGACCTCAAGGGCAG
>CAKTNU010000213.1 GCA_934589325.1 uncultured Oscillospiraceae bacterium
GTCCTGTGCAGTATAAGCCTTATTGTCGTCAGCGCCATAGCGGTATTTGTCAGGGGCAGTGCAGTAAGATCGATATGGTTCATACCGGGGCTTCTTGAGTTGGTGTATCTGATATACTATGCCGTTATGTGGGCGGTCAACTACGGGTTCTCCTTTGCAGATCCGACGGGACTGCCGTTATATAGCCTTCTTACGCTGTCCACGACCGCGTTCGGTGTTTCCGCATATCTGTACTTAGGGCTGTGGCTTAAAACAGATGCAGAAACGAAGCCGGCCGGTATAGGTTATTACGCGGCGCGCTGAACCGAAAACGGAATAAAGTAATACCGGCAGGCAGACCGAGAAACTCGGTCTGCCTGCTCCTTATCTCCGATAAAGCCCGATATTTTTAAACTCCGGTTAAAAAATATAAACTTTTCTTTATATTTTTTCCCGCGGCTTGACGGGGATGTTTCAATATAATATAATTACAAAATGTGTTATAACATAAACCGCATGGGATATATCATCCCTGCGGCGAATGCACGAACGGCAAAGGTAAGGTGTAAATGGTCTGTCCGAGCTGCGGCTTTAAAACTGAACAGGTCACCGGCTGCTGCCCGCGCTGCGGACGCGATCTCGGCCCTGAGCGCCGACGTCTGCGCGTTCGTCTGCGTCTTACGCCGGAGGAGGCGCGGGACGGTGCACGGCGCGTAGTCCGGCTTCCCGGACGTGCGGAGCCGCTGCGCCTGAAACTGCCGCCCGGACTTCAGAACGGTGACGTACTTGCCCAGCGGGGTATCCGGCTCGACCTTCCGGAGCGTCCGCCGGTGATAGTCACGCTGCTGATGACGGTGGAGATAGTCGTTCCCGGCCGTCCGGCACTGCGTGAGGAAGCGGCTGAGCCGCGGAAAGCGCCGGGATGCCTTGCAGCTGCGGCAAGGTCGATACTTGTGCTGCTGATGTGCGCAGTTCTTGTCTGTGCTTTTCTGCTGGGGCGTTCCGGCTTCAGCATGACGGAATTGCTCGACAGCGTAAAACTGCCCGTGACGGAAAAGCTGCTGAATGCAGTCGTCCCGCCAACCGACGGAGCCGATATCGAGGGCGACGTCAGGACGCTTGCGGCGCAGGAGATATGGCGCTTTGAACAGCGCAGCTATATAAATCAGCTTGATGACCGGCTGCTTGCCGATGTGCTGGCGATATACCGGGCGGTGACGAATTTTGAGCCGACCGTGTCTCTGCCCAATAAGCTTAGCGAGCGCGAGCTTATCTCAATATGCAATCTCATGGCGCTTGACTGCACGGAGATACTCCAGACCGACCTGTTCGCCAAGCGCTGGGAGCATGACTCACTCGGACGGGTACACACGCTGCACCTCAGCTATGTTATGGATGCCTCCGAATACGCGGCGGCGCGGAGTGCGTGCCAGAGTATGGCGGAGCGCCTGGCCGCCGAGACCGATGGCCAGAGCGATATTGAGCGCGAGCTGTATGTGTATAACTACCTCACCGCAAACTGCGATTACGACCGCGGCGCGGTGCACGCTTTTTCGCCGTATGGCGCATTTGTGCTGCACAGCGCAAAGTGCGACGGCCTGAGCAAGGCTATAAAATGGGCGCTGGACGAAATGGGCATTGCCTGCCGCTGCGTATCCGGCGCGTATCTGGGACGGGATGACGGGCATACATGGTGTACGGTGCTGCTGGACGGCACATGGTACGATGTGGATGTTACTGCCGACGTGAACCGCAGCGGCCAGTGGCAGCCGCAGTTCCGCGGCGCGGTGAACGTTGCGGCGCAATGGGTGCGCAGGCAGTTCGAGCTCGACCCCGGGCTTGACATCGCTGCTGTCCCGGAGGGCGGGGATATGAGCCGCAGCGCGCATGTGCTGGACGGCACTTTCATCTATTCCGGGCAGGACGCACCGGAACGGCTGTCGGCGATGCTGGACGCGTACTGTGCATATGGAGGCTCGGTCTGCTTTCAGATAGAGGACGAGTCAGCCTATGAATATATCAAGGCCAATTTCGGCGGCATCCTGGCGGACTGGTTTGAACGGAACGAATGGGCTGCATGGAGCTATCAGATGTGGTATTCCGACGCGTACCGGACGATGTACGTTACGGTGTCGCAGTGATAACAGGTAAGGATCTATGAAAAAGTTTTTTGACGCGAGCATGCTCCGCTTCCTGCTGGTCGGCGTGGTGAATACGCTGGTCGGCGCGGGGGTAATGTTTCTGCTGTATAATCTCGCGGGCTGCTCGTATTGGCTGAGCTCTGCGGCTAACTACATAGTCGGCGGCGTGGTCAGTTATTTCCTGAATAAATACTATACGTTCAAAAATACCGAACGTTCGTGGCGGCAGGTGCTCCGCTTCGCGCTGAGCGTGGCGGTGTGCTGGCTGCTGGCCTATGGAGTTGCAAAGCCGCTTACTCTCAGCCTGCTGTCCGGCGCGGGTGAAAAGCTCCAGACCAACGCCGCGATGCTTGTCGGTATGTGCCTGTACACGGCGCTGAACTATCTGGGACAGAGATTTTTTGCGTTCCGAGCAGGAAAGAACGCGGACGGCACTGAAGGAGAATAAACAATGCTTCAATGGTTCACCGGGACGGTCGCCGGTAAATTTATCTCGACGTTTTTCATATCTATGCTGCCGATAGTGGAGCTGCGCCTCGGCCTGCCCTACGGTATCGCACTGGGACTTGACTATCCGCTGGCGCTGACGGCGGCGGTGCTCGGCAACATGCTGCCGGTGCCCTTTATCATCCTGTTTATCCGCCAGATTTTCGCGTGGATGCGCCGGCACCTTCCAAAGCTGGACGGGCTTGTCACCAAGGTCGAAAATAAGGCGCACCTCAAGAGCGAAACGGTGCAGAAATACGGCCCGCTGGGGCTGCTGATATTCGTTGCCATCCCCCTTCCCGGAACGGGAGCATGGATGGGCGCGCTTATTGCGGCGCTGCTGGATATCCGCCTGCGCAAGGCGGTGCCGAGCATACTGCTTGGCGTCCTAATCGCGGCGTGCATCATGTCCGCGATAACCTTCGGCGTGATAAATATAATATAGTTTAGCAATGAGAGCTGCCGCCGGCCGCAGGGCTGGCGGCAAATTTTCTTCGGAAAAAATAAAGGGAAATATTTTTTGGCGTCGTATAAATAAAGATAGACGGGCAAAAAGCCCGGAAATACATAAGAGGTGGTGCTGCAATGTCCTGTCCCAGAGAAGAACGAGAACGCGCCGAGCATTACATAATCGGCCCGCACGGGCTTTTGT
>CAKTNU010000214.1 GCA_934589325.1 uncultured Oscillospiraceae bacterium
TGTCGAGAGCAGGCTCACCGAAAAATATCTCGCCGCCCTCGTCCTCAAAGGCGAGGAGCGCACGCTGTATCGCGCCGATGCTCGCGGCTGAAACGTTGCCGTACTGCGTTGTAAATTCCGCACGGTTGTCGCCGACGAACTGAAGCATGGCGCGCAGATCCTTCATGTCGAGCAGGAGCAGGCCGTGCTCGTCCGCGACCTTGAAAACGATATTGAGGACACCGGCCTGGACATCCGTAAGTCCAAGCAGACGTGCCAGCAGCACCGGCCCCATGTCGGACACGGTGACGCGGACAGGATGCCCCTGTTCGCCGAAGATATCCCAGAAACGGGTCGGATATGCTTTGTACTCAAAATTTTCAATGCCGAAGTGCGCAATGCGGCCGCGCATATCCTCGGAGTCGACGCCCGGAGTGCACATACCGCTGACATCGCCCTTGACATCGGCCATAAATACCGGTACGCCCATGTCGGAGAAGGACTCGGCCAGAACCTTCATGGTTATAGTTTTGCCGGTGCCGGTCGCGCCGGCGATCAGACCGTGGCGGTTTGCCATATTCGGCAGCAGGAACAGGTTTTTATCGGACTGCGCCATCCATATTTTCTTATCGGTGTACATAGCTTTACCCCCGCTTTTTCATTATAAGCTTATATATAATACCATACGCCGCTCGCCGCGACAACAGGAATTTTAGCATCTTGCCAGAGCCGCCGCGATGGGATATAATACATTGAATATTTATGACGCAGAGGATGAGATATATGGATGAGCAAAAGACCGGGACGCTTTATATCGTGGCTACGCCTATCGGCAATTCGCGGGACATGTCGCCGCGTGGGGTGCAGATATTGACTGATGTCGACATCATTGCCGCCGAGGATACGCGGCGTTCAATGGTGCTGCTCGGCAAGCTCGAGATCCGCAACAAACTGGTCTCGAACCATAAGTTCAATGAATACGGCAAGGCGAAATATTTTATAAATGAAATGAAGGCGGGGAAAAGTGTCGCCGTCATCACCGATGCCGGCACGCCATGCATCTCAGACCCAGGCAACGAGCTTATCAAGGCTGCTGTGGATGAGGGGATACGTGTCGTCGGCGTTCCGGGCTGCTGTGCGGCCGTCAATGCGTTGGCGATATCGGGCTTTGATTTGTCGAGCTTTTTGTTCTACGGCTTCTTCCCGCGTGAGAATGTAGACCGCCGCCGTCTGCTGGAGAAGATGCGCAGCGCTGATACGCGCACGTTCGCGTTTTACGAAAGCCCCAAGCGCATAATGGAGCTGGTAGATTTCCTTATTGAGGCCGATGCAGGGCTCCGTCTCTGCCTGTGCAACGATATGACTAAGCTGCACGAGATGAGCTTCCGCGGTACTCCGGCGCAGGTCAAGGAGCAGCTTTTGGCCAAAGGCAATTACGACAAGGGAGAATACGCCGTCGTCGCCGAGGTAGAACCGGAGTACCAGTTCACAAAGGTCGAACACACTGTCAGCGCGGAGGCGATTCTGGTCGATGCAATGATATCCGGCAAAGTCAGCGGCCGTGACGCTATCGCCGCCGTCCTCGCCGACCCTAATAATTCCTACAGCAAGAATGAACTCAAGACTGCCGCGCTGAATCTCAAACGCATGTTTGAGTGAGCCGGAGCATGTATGCCTGATGCAGGAAGAAAGTACTTATCGGTCATTATTTGGAGGTAATCATGCCTAACATCAGCGATATTCTTACGGCAGCGCTGCCGGGACTCGGCAAGGCGGTGTTCAGCCAGCCGACCGATAAGGCAGCCGCGCAGAAGCTCAGTATCCGGCCGCTCGTGATACGGGGTGAGACGGTTTATCAGGCCGAGAGCATACGGGATAATAAGGCTCTGCACCGGAATCTTGACGCCGACGGTCTGGCCGCTCTGTGCCGTGACGAGCTTGACGGCAGGTACCGCCAGGTGCTGATCATGTCCGACGGCGAGAGCAGGCAGTATGTTCTCCGCCGCGACGGAAGCTATAAGCTAACCGGCAGGAGCACCGCCGAGAAATCAGCGCCTGCCGCGCATGACCGGGAGAAAAGCTATATTCTTGCCGAAGGTGAGCGGATACCGGCACTTGCAGACCTCGGCGTATTCACCGCAGACTATAAAATAGTCCGTGACAAGTACGATAAATATAAGCAGATAAACCGATTTATCGAGCTTATCGACGATGCCGTCGGCTCTGCCGGACTTGAGGAGATGACCATACTAGATTTTGGCTGCGGCAAGTCGTACCTGACCTTCATACTCTATTACTATCTCGTTGAGAAGCGCGGCATACGTGCGCATATCATCGGCTACGATCTCAAGGCAGACGTTGTAGAGCGCTGCAATAAAATAGCCGAAAAGTACGGATATTCCGGGCTCGAGTTTCATACCGCGGACGTAACGCGTGATACGCTGTATGACCGGCACATAGACATGGTCGTAACTCTGCACGCCTGCGATGTAGCGACCGACTATGCCCTGAACTACGCGCTGCAGCATGAGGTGAAGTACATATTTTCCGTTCCTTGCTGCCAGCACGAGATAAATTCGCAGATTAAAAAGGGCGGAGAACTGGATATCTTCCTGCGCCACGGCATAATCAAGGAGCGTATGTCCGCACTGCTGACCGATTCCATCCGTGCTTCCGTACTTGAAGACATGGGCTACGAGGTGGACATGATAGAGTTTATAGACTTTGCGCACTCGCCGAAAAATATCATGCTCCGCTGCACAAGAAAGCGTGCTCCGTATCGCCGCGCTGCTCCGCGTATAGATGAAGCCCGCGCCATCGCCGCCCGCTACGGCTTCAAGCAGACACTGCTTGAGCTGATAAAGGAGTAAAAAAGAACTGCCGCACGATTTAGATGGGTGTTCAGAAAACAGTCAATGGAGCGTATCGATACAGATACGCTCCATTTCTTATGCCAATATACTATGTAACGGGGTGCAGCCCCTTGGCTCTCCCTTTGGGAGAGCTGTCACCGCAGGTGACTGAGAGGGTCTTGCAGCCTTTTTCGAATGATAAGATCAATTTGTGCGCACACACCACGGAAATCCCTGTCGATATCCCTGTTGGAGAATCGCAGAATCTCCAACCCAAGAGACATCAGGAATTGAGAACGTTCAGCATCATAAGCAAGCCCCTGAGGTTCATAATGCTGAGAGCCATCCAATTCAATGACCAGTCTGGCCGAAGCGCAGTAAAAGTCCACGATGAATCTGCCGATAATCCGCTG
>CAKTNU010000215.1 GCA_934589325.1 uncultured Oscillospiraceae bacterium
GGCTCTGCGGCAGTATGGGTCTGCCGCCGTTCGGGATGGACGTGCGCGACATCAATGATTACGCCCCCGCGCCGCCGCGCGAGGCTCCCGCGTCCGGCGTCTCGCTGAACGAAAGGCTGCTGGCCGCGATCGAGGCCGGATGCCGCGGCGCGTACTGCGGGATGGACGTCGGCGGAACGGATATCAAGCTCGCCGCCGCGCTTGACGGGCGGCTGCTCGCCGTCAAGGAATACGACTGGAACCCCGCGGCAAGCCCGACGGCGGACGGCATTACCGAGCCGATGCTGATGCTCGCGCGGCTGATGCGCGCCTGCGTCATCGCCGATTCGCTTCCCAAAGATCACAGCGCACTGGCCGTACTCGCCGCCGCCCTGCGCAAAGATGCGGACGACGAAGAGATTCGCACCGCGATATCCGCCTGCGAGGGAGCGGCGGCGAGGCTGCCGTTGTTCGACGGGCTGGGACTGAGCTTCCCCGACATCGTGATCGGCAGCCGCATTCTCGGCGGCGAGACGCCGAAGACCAAGGCCATGCGCGAAAATCCCGACGTCGACTACGAGACGGAGTTTGCAAAGCTCAGTCATGTATCCGAATCGCTTGCGGCGCTGTGCCGTCCCGGTGTGCGTGTGCGCATTATAAACGACGGGCCGATGGCGGCGTTCAGCGCGGCGGCGGAGCTGGCCGCGGACGGCGCGGAGCTTACGCACGGCGTCGTTGCCTACGCGCTTGGCACCGATCTCGGCAGCGGCTGGATAGACGCGCGCGGCGACATCCCCGAAATCCCGCTTGAGCTGTACGATCTGCTGCTCGACCTCGGCAGCGCGCCGTGGAAGCGCGTCCCGCCGGAGGATATCCGTTCCGTGCGCAACGAGAATTCCGGTCTGCCGGGAGTGCGGCGCTATCTGGGTCAGGCGGCGACATACCGCCTCGCGCAGGAGCTTCAGCCCTCGCTGCTCGACGGACTGACCGAAGAGTCGGACGGGGTCATCAGGATAAAAACCGCGCCGCAGGACATGCGCAAGCCCGCGCTTGAGCGGCTGATGACCGCCGCGGCGGACGGGAACGAGGCCGCGCGGGAGATTTTCCGCCGCATCGGCTCGAACCTTGCGGCGCTCACCGAGGAGATGGAATACCTTCTCTCGACGGGCACAGACAGCCGGTACATTTTCGGCAGGTTCGCAAAAATCCCCGGCTGCTTCGCGCTGATACGCGAGGGCTTCGGCTCCGTCCTGCCCGGCATGAAGCTCATTGCCGCGGACGACGGGCTTGCCCGCAGCGGGCTTATGCGCCAGCTTGCCCGGCTTGAGGGCGTGACGGTCGCGCAGTTCGCGCAGGCTGTCAGCGCGATATACTACTCTTGCATGAATTGATAACACGGAGGTCATTCAATGAAACGCAGTGAAATAAACAAGGCTCTCAAGGAGCTGGAGGCCATGTGCCGCGAATACAAATGCTATCTGCCGCCCTTCTGCGGCTTCACGCCGGAGCAGTGGCAGAGCATCGGCCACGAGTACGACGAGGTGCGCGACTGCATGCTCGGCTGGGACATCACCGATTACGGTCTGGGCGACTTCGACAAGGTTGGCTTCTCCCTGATAACCATCCGCAACGGCAATCGCAGGATGCCGGAGAAGTACCCGAAGGTCTACGCAGAGAAGCTGCTGTATATCAAGGAAGGGCAGTACGCGCCGAACCATTTTCACTGGTACAAGACCGAGGACATCATAAACCGCGGCGGCGGCAACGTGCTCATCCGCGTCTACAACAGCCTTCCGGACGAGGAGATAGACTACGAGTCCGACGTCACCGTGCACACCGACGGCCGCACCTACACCGTCCCCGCCGGTACGCAGATACGCCTCACGCCGGGCGAGAGCATCCATGTGCAGCAGTACCTGTACCACGATTTCTCCGTCGAGCCCGGCACTGGCGCGGTGCTGCTCGGCGAGGTCAGCCAGTGCAACGACGACAACACCGACAACCGCTTCAACCCGCCCGTCGGCCGCTTCCCCAAAATTGAAGAGGACGAGCCGCCCTACCGCCTGCTCTGCAACGAGTACCCCGCAGCGAAGTGAGGTGCGGCATGAACGGTAAAATAGACGTGGCCGCGATCGGTGAAGTGCTCATAGACTTTGCGCAGGAGAGCGTTGACGCGCTCGGCTATCCCACGATGGCGGCGCATCCCGGCGGCGCGCCCTGCAATTTCCTCGCTGCGCTCTCGGCGCTGGGAATGAAGACGGCGTTTCTGGGCAAGGTCGGCGAGGACGATTTCGGCCTGATGCTGCGCCATACGCTCGACGCTGCGGGCATCGACACGCGCGGGCTTATCTCCGACCCGGAGGTATTCACGACGCTGGCCTTCGTCCGCTTCGACGAAAACCGCGACCGCTCGTTCAGCTTCGCGCGCAAGCCCGGCGCGGACACGCGCCTGCGCTCCGACGAGCTTGACCTGACCGTCATTGACGAGTGCCGTATGCTGCATTTCGGCACGCTGAGCCTCACCGACGAGCCGGCGCGCTCTGCGACGCAGGCCGCCGTTGAATACGCGCGCCGCTGCGGCAAGCTCATCAGCTTTGACCCCAATCTGCGCGAACCGCTGTGGCCGTCGCTGGATGCCGCCGCGGAGCAGATGCTCTGGGGGCTGAAGAATGCGGACGTTGTAAAGATCAGCGGCGAGGAAGCCGAATTTCTGTTCGGCTGCAGCTGTGAGAAGAGCGCGGAGCTTATTCTGAACGACTGCGGCGCGAAGCTTGTGATGATAACGCTCGGCAGCGAGGGCTGCTTTATAAAGAACCGCGCCGCACAGTGCCGCGTTCCGGCGGCGCACGTAAAGGCGGCGGACACCACCGGCGCGGGGGACATCTTCGGCGGCAGCGCCGCATATTGCCTGCTCTCCTCCGGCAAGGCTCCGGAAGAGCTGAACGAGGAAGAGCTGGCCGCGATGGGGCGCTTCGCCTGCGCGGCGGCGGGGCTGTCCGTGCAGCGCCCCGGCGGCATATCCAGCGTCCCCGGCAAGGAAGGAATTCTCGCCCTGCTCGCCGCAGGTGACTGAAAACAGCAACTACATATAAAAAACAACTGCGCGGGAAGTTCCTCGCAGTTGTTTTTATATATTCACTTTTTCCGGAGCACGATTTTTATAAAATTCAGATACTTTCCGCCGCCGGCCTCCATCGCCCTGCGATCGCCCGCGGCGTATTCGTTATCCTGCCGCAGCCAGTCCGCCCACACCTCTTCCTGT
>CAKTNU010000216.1 GCA_934589325.1 uncultured Oscillospiraceae bacterium
TGTCATAATTTTGGCCGCGTTATGCAGCAAATGTTGCAGAAGATCGGACATCCGGGCGGTATGATCATGATATAAATATGACAAAGTCGCAGAGGAGCCGTGGATATTATGGACATCCTTCTCTACCGCAGCACACAGTTTGACGACGTCAAGATCATCCTTGACCGTGAGCATGGCTTTGCCGGACTTATGACGCCCGGCGGGATAGAAGCATCGATGCTCTCGGTACCGTTCATCTCGGACAAAAAGGTGCTTTCCGACTATAAAAGCGCCGCTGCCGAAATTCGGCGCATACTCGCGCCCGCTCTCGGGCTTGAGCTGCCGAAGGGCTTTGTGATACCGCTCGATGCCGATGATATGGCTGTGTTCTTCTCTCAAAAATGCGGCATGCGGCAGATGAATGAATATCTTTCGGCCAAAAAGCGGCAGACGAAGCTTGATATCGCCTGCTGGCTGCAAGAGCGGCCATGGGACACTAATCCGGTCAGCTCCGGCGATGCCGCCGCAATGAATCTGCTTTTTGATCCCAAGACCGGCTGTATCGGCACCGACGGCCGCTTTAATCCCGGGACAGTGCTCAGCCTGCCCTCATCTATAGACGGAATACGCGTCAGCCGCATTGCGTCGTACTCAATGGTATCATACACCTACCTCGAGACAATAAGCATGCCTGACAGCATAACAGAAATAGAACCGTTTGCGTTTTACGACAAGGTGCATCTGCGCCGGGCAAATATATCGCGCAATGTGAAGATCATCCCGGAGGGAATGTTTGCCCGCTGCCGGGCGCTGACGCAGATAAGCATCCCGGACGGTGTTGAAAAAATATGCGATGAAGCATTTTATCTGTGCAGCAACCTATCCTCGGTATATATCCCCAACAGTGTATCAAGCATCGGGCGCTGCGCGTTCCTCAATGTACCGCGCATCTGCTACCACGGCCCTGCCAAAGGGTTTCCGTGGGGTGCTACAGTAGGAATATAAAAGGAGCGAATAAGCCATGAATACAAACACCGAAACTGCCATATGCGGCGGTAGCAATCTGCGGGCTCCGATGAAGCTGGATTTCATCCGCTCGCTCTGTGCGCAGGACCAAAGCGCATGGCCGGAGATCATAATATTTCGCGGCGACGGTGATTCCGCTCCGTATTGCTGCACAAACGAGGCTGCCGCCGGAGACATTTTTTCGCGTATAGGGCTTATACAGTCGCCTTCGGAGCGGCTCGTCACACTGCTCCGTACTGCTCCGGTACGCGCCCGTGTCACTGCATTATGCGACTCCGACGGGCAGCTGTGCTCTGCGGACGCCCCGGAGATATGGGGCTTTGCGGCAGAATATCAGACAGGTGATCCACTGAGTGCCGCCATACGCGCAGCCGTCAATAATGCCGTGATACGCGGCTGCGGCTGTACCGCAGAGCTTACGGCACGGGCTGAATACATGCTTGAGCAGGCCGTGCCAGAGCGTATCATAATACGCTGTCTGGAGCAGATATTTTCCGCCCCGGCCTATCCGGATATGGTCCCCTGTCCGCCGGTGAAATTTGTCCAGGCCGACAGCTTCGGCGAGCTTACACGCGCTCTGGCTTACCGCCTGTCTGGGCTGAATCTGCGGCTTGTCGGCAGCAAGGGCTGCGGCAAGAACACTCTCGCCCAGACCGTCGACTGGCTGCTGAACGTCCCGCAGTACCGCATGCAGGGCAATGCCGAGCTTGACAAGCTTGACCTGCTCGGCGGACCTACCATAGTGAACGGAACAATGGGCTATAAGCTGAGCGACATGCTCCGCTATCTTGAAAACGGCGCAGATGTCGTGCTGGACGAGGGCAACACGATAAAGCCCGAGTGCGCCGATGTACTGCACTCCCTGGCCGACGAAGCACGGCAGATACAGGTACCGGGCTATGGGCTTGTAAAGATGCATCCGTACTCGTCTTTTACAATGACGATGAACGAGGATTACGCCGGCACAAACTTCATGAACGAGGCGACTGTTGACCGTTTCACTCCGATACACATGACCGAGCCCGACAGCATTGCCGCCGTCCTTAGCCGCGTAGTGCCCGATGCTTCGGAAACCAGCATAAACATCTGCGACTGCGTCTATGGCGGCATACGCGAAAAGATCCGTTCCTCCAACGGTCTTGAACCGGACGCAATGACGATACGCGGCTTTATCGACGCACTGCGTGCGGAAAAGTTGCTCGGTCTGCGCTGGGGTCTGCTGGATAACGTAGCCTCCAAGCCGCAGGACGCATACACAAGGCTCCAGCTTACCGAGCTTATCGAGAGCATGGTGCCGAATACAGGTGATCTCTGATGTCACTGTCAGCCAACGCGCGGGACGCACTTGTGAGATACCGTGAATTTATGAAAAACGAGGCTGTCGCAGGCTCACTGAAGCGCAGCCTCAGTCTCGCCGCGCCCAATAATGTCCCGGTAAGCAGCGTCATTACAGATGACAATCTGCGATGCACCACCAAATCGGGGAGCATAATAATAGGCGGCGCGAAATATATGCTTCGCCCGGACTTTTCCGAGCCGCATTGGTTTGCGATGCTGAAGGTGCTGTTCATGCAGGAGCTCCAGCATGACTCCAGCTCGGATAAGGCCGTACTTGCAAAGTTCATAAAATCCGGCGCGGAGCTTCTGCGGCTTGAGTCGGAGCTTGGAGAGGTCATATCGCAGAGACTTCTGAATATAGTCGAGGAGGCCAGGATCGACAACATCATCTGCCGCCGCTTCCCCGGCTATATACCCATGCTGCGTTTCACCTGCTATGCAAAGCTCGACGCATACACCGAGGCACCGGGTGCGCTTGCAGCACTGTTCCGCGAGCTTGAGATATTTTCGTTGACCGGCATGACAGCTCCCGACGGTCTGCTTGATACGGTGGCAAAAGATCTTATAGACCGCGCCATTCTCTATGAAAGCGCTGCCGGATGCGCAGAGCTTTGCCTTGAGCTTCTGTCCCATATCTCTCGCCTTATATCTGAGCTATGCGCGATACATGACGGCTCTATCTCCGAACTGCGGATCGGGATCAGGGATTACGCCTTCAGTGAGGCAGACCGTGCCGAGCAGCAAGGCGACGGCTGTGACAGCAGACTGCGCCGACGTTCATCACCCGAAACGGAGCGCGGCGGTACCCCCGACAGCGGCAGAGACGCCGACGGCAACAAGGGCGACACCGGTTCCTCCGGAAGC
>CAKTNU010000217.1 GCA_934589325.1 uncultured Oscillospiraceae bacterium
GCGCTGCGACACACTCCTGCAGCTGCTGACGCTCGTGGGCGCGGAGCAGCGCAGCTACTTCTGCGCGGGCGGAGAGCTCGCACCGGTCACGATGCAGCAGCTGGCGGAGAAAATGGTCGTGAGTACCTCCACGGTGAGCCGGACGGTACAGAACAAATACATTCAGTTTCAGGGCAGGATTCTGCCGCTGCGCAGCTTTTTCACTACCGCTATCCGCGCCGATGCCGCCGTTTCCTCCCACTCGGTCAAGCAGCGCATCCGCAGCATGATTCAGGTCGAAGACTCGAACGCGCCGCTCTCGGACGAGGCGCTGCGGCTGGCACTTTCGGCGCTTGGCATCGAGGTGAGCCGCCGTGCGGTGGCAAAATACCGCATGGCGATGGACATTCCGTCCTCGTCCCAACGCAGAAAGCGCTGAAGGCGCAAAAGTGTTTTGGCGTATATAACATCCATAATATCAGCGATCCTTTATGAAATGCAGCAGACTCAGGGAATCTTCCCTTGGGCCTGCTGCACAATTTTTATTCCCGCAAAATATTTTGCGGGCGCAAAGAGTATGCAAAATATTTTGCACTTTCCGCACTGTTCAAAACGGTTAAAGAGATTTAACTGCAGCGTGGCGCTTTTGTAACTTTAACCAAAATTGTGCTGTGAAAAAGCAGAGATTAAGGGTCGAACAAAAGCGAAAAAGTGCGATATTAACAAATTTACAGAAAATTAGCAAATGGAAAGCTGAGATTGGCACAGTAATTGCTTTTCATAAATTAGAAAGTTCAGCCGGTTACTTTCTCGTAACAGGCGAGCATAAGGAGGAGTCTTGATATGGCAAAAGCATACCTTGATAGGATCGAAGCGCTGCGTCAGCAGTATCTGGCGACCCGTGTGGACATGGACGTATATAACGCCAAATACGTCACCGAGGGTTTCAAGGATACTGAGGGCCAGCCGTGGATCATTCAAAAGGCGACGGGCTACAAGTACGAATGCGAGCGCAAGCAGATCTACATTCAGGATCACGAGCTGCTGGTAGGCGGCGTTGGCTTCAAGCCCCGCTGCGGTATCCTGAACCCCGACAGCGCTTCCGGCGTCATCGAAAAAGAAGTGGACACCATCAGCACCCGTCCGTTTGACCCATTCTATCTCAGCGAAGAGGGCAAGAAGGTCTATCTCGAGGACGTGAAGGACTACTGGAAGAACAAGTGCGTGCTTGACCGCTGGAACCTGATGCTGCCCGAGGACGTGAAGAAGCTGCGCGCCAACGGTGCGATCTTTATTGACCGCAAGGCCGTCCGCGGCTATGGCGAGACCACGGTCGACTGGAGACTCCTGCTTGCCAAGGGCATCGGTGGTATCAAGGCGGAGGCGGAGGAAGCGCTTGCCAAGCTGGATGACGCTGTCCCCGGCGATCTGGAGAAGTCTTTCTTTTACAGATCCGAGATCATGGTCGCCGACGCGATCATTCACCTCTCGCACCGTCATGCCGACCTTGCCGAAAAGATGGCCGGCGAATGCAAGGACGAAAAGCGCAGAGCGGAGCTGCTCAAGATCGCAGAGGTCTGCCGTTGGGTGCCGGAGCATCCCGCGCGCAATTTCTATGAGGCTTGCCAGTCCATCCTTTCCTATGAGTATGCCTGCTATATGGAGCAGAACGCTTCGTCCTACAACCTCGGCCGCCTTGACCAGTATCTCTATCCCTTCTACAAAGCGGACAAGGAAGCCGGTATCCTGACCGATGACGATGCGCAGGAGCTGCTTGACTGCCTGTGGATCAAGATCGCGGAGATGTCCCTGTTCCAGGATGAGGTCACCGCGCAGTATGCAGCCGGCTACTGCATCACCGTGCAGACGAGCTGCGGCGGTATCGATCAATACGGCAACGATGCGACGAACGAGCTTTCCTACATGATGATCCAAGCGACAATGGACGTGAAGTTCAAGGAGCCGAATCTCTCTGTTACCTACAGCATTGCCAAAAACCCCGATTCGCTGCTGCACAAGGCGGTCGAGGCGATCGGTATGGGCCTGACCATGCCCGCTATCTACGCCAACGATGTGGGCATCCGCATGATGCTCAACAAGGGCGTGCCGCTGAGCGAGGCGTGGGACTGGAATCCCTGCGGCTGCGTGGAGACCAACCTCTCAGGCCGTCTCAAGGAATACACGGACATCGCGGATATCAACATGGGCGCAATGGTCGAACTGGCGCTCAACGACGGCAAGAGCCGTATCACCGGCGAGCAGGTGTCCGTTCATACAGGAGACCCGCGCAATTTCAAGACGTTTGAAGAATTCTTCAATGCTGTTAAGACGCACATCAACTATGTGGTAGACGCCATTACGTCCGGCGACCAGCTGCTTGACTATCTGAGCATGAATTACCGTCCTGTGCCGGCGCTGTCGCTCGGCTTCCCGCATTGCATGGAGGTCGGCAAGGATTACAGCCAGCCCGGTGCTGCCAAGTATACGGTGGGCGGCGGCGTGATTACCGTCGGTCAGGCGGACATCGTAAACTCCATTGCTGCCGTCAAGTATCTTGTGTACGACGAAAAGAAGCTCACGATGGATCGCCTCATCAAAGCACTGGATGCGAATTTCGAGGGCTACGAGGACGTGCAGGCCATGTGCCTTGCCGCCCCCAAGTACGGCAACGATGACGAGCGCGCAGACTTCTGCGTGGGCGAGATCTTTACCCATGTGGTTGACCAGTTTGAGACATACGATACGAAGTTCGGCAAGATGACCTGCGGTATGCTTCCGGTGTCTGGCAACACGCCCATCGGACAGTGGGTCGGTGCGCTGCCCTCCGGACGCAATGCTGGGACGCCGCTCACCGACGGTATCGGTGCGACCGGCGGAACGGATGTCAACGGTCCTACGGCACTGCTCAAGTCCGTCAGCTGCATCCCGCACGCCCGCTATACGCAGGGCACGCAGCTCAACATGAAGTTTGAACCTGAGATGCTCAAGGGCGAGGACGGCATCGCACACGCCATGAACCTCATCAAGACCATGAGCACGCTGGATGTCTATCATGCGCAGGTCAACTGCGTGGACCGCAATACGCTGCTCGATGCACAGGCACATCCCGACAAGCACCGCGATCTGCTGATTCGTGTTGCGGGCTATTCCGCATTTTTCGTTGAGCTCGGCAAGGAAACACATGACGAGATCATCGGCCGCACGGAGATCAATGC
>CAKTNU010000218.1 GCA_934589325.1 uncultured Oscillospiraceae bacterium
CTTATAAGGCCGGGCGGCTCATTGCCGACCGTAAGGCCGTCGATGCAATGTGCGCCGCCGCGCCGGATATCGTCCGCGGCCTGCTCGTTGCCGGGACGTGCTTCACACTTGACGGCAGCGCCCCGGCTCTGCGTGCCTTCGGCGGCCAGTCTCGCCGCAGGACCGTTTTTGCCGGGACGAGCACAGGAAAGCAGCTTATGACCGTTCTTATCGCCCAGTCACGGCATTATGAAGACGAAGGGCTGATAACACGGCTCACCGGCCTGCGCTTTTTGCGCCTTATCACGGACAATGGCCGCACGCTCGGCTGCCTGCTCTGCCCCGCACACGGCGGCAGCATCACGGCGCTGTATGGCAGCGTAATAATCGCCAGCGGCGGCATGAACGGACTTTTCGGCAGCGCGACCGGCTCCGCCGCAAACACCGGCTATGTCACGGCAAGCCTGCTTGCCGACGGCATCCCGATAGTCAATGGCGAATTTATACAATTTCATCCGACAACGGCACGGCTCCGCGGCAAGAGCATGCTCATCAGCGAGGCTGTCCGCGGTGAAGGCGGCAGACTGTTCGTCTATCGTGACGGCAGACCGTATTATTTCATGGAGGACAAATACCCGGAGCGGGGCAATCTCATGCCGCGTGATGTTATCGCACATGAAGAGTGGACAATGCTGCGTGACGGCTGCCAGGTGTACCTCGATATGCGCGGCATTGATCCGGAGCTGTGCATCGATCGGCTCGGCGGTGTTGTCTGCTCCTGCCGCGAGCTGCTGGGCATCGACCCGCTCAGTGCACCGATCCCTGTCGCTCCCGGAGTGCACTATTTCATGGGCGGAATACGGGTCGACGCATCGCACCGCACCATCATGCGCGGTCTGTATGCTGCCGGCGAGTGCGCCGGTATATATCACGGTGCAAACCGGCTCGGCGGCAATTCGCTCACCGGAGCCATATACGGCGGCATCACTGCGGCTCGCTCCGCGATCGATGACCTGCCGTCCCTCCCGCCGGTCTCCTCCGCTGCACTGCCGGAGCTTTATGCCAGTTCAGGCACAGGATCCGGAAGTTTCATCAAAAACACGCAGAAATTGCAGGAAATTATGTGCGGCTCACTGGGTATCGTCCGTGATGCAGCGGGATTAAACACGGCGCTCTGCGAGCTTGACCGGCTGTCAGCCGAGTGTGCGCATTTCGACGGCTGCGCGGAGCTGTATGAAAATATCGGCCTCCGGGACAGCGTTCTGCTTGGCCGGGCACTCGTATGCTCCGCGCTCGCACGGAGCGAAAGCCGCGGTGCTCATTTCCGCAGTGATTTTCCCGGGGAATCCGACGATTACAGGAAGCAGTCCCGCGCCGAACTCATCGGCGGCGGGCTGCACATCAGCTTTGAGGAGGCCGGGCATGATAATTAAGATAAAACGTCAAGCCGCGCCTAATGCCGCACCGTATTACAGCATCGCCGAATATTCCGGTGACGGCAGCATAAGCGTCGCCGATTGGCTCTCTGCCGCAAATGCCGACATTTTCTCCGCCGACCGCATAGCTTGGGATTGCGCCTGCCTTGAACGGCGCTGCGGCGCATGCGCGATGCGGATAAACGGCCGCCCTGCTCTTGCCTGTGCCGTCCTCCTGCGCGACGCAGTACGCGGCGGTGAGACGGTAATCGAACCGCTCGGAAAATTCCCTGTCATAAAGGACCTCGCAGTCGACCGCTCCGCAATGTTTGCGCCAAGCGCAGACCGCGGCGTGACGGCTCCGAACGGCAAATTGAAATTCTCGTCAGCCCTGTGCCTGATGTGCGGATGCTGCCTTGATATCTGCCCGGTGTACAGCGCAGGCGGCAAATTTCCGGGCGCCGCCGGGATAGTACATAAATATCTGACCGGAACGCTCTCCCTTGCTGATCTTTCTCCATGTCTTAGCTGCTTTGCCTGCATGCGCGCCTGTCCGCAGGGCATCCCCATCCGTGATATTTTTGATACCGTATAGCAAATGCCGCAGTCATTGCACTGCGGCGTTATTTTTTCGTTAAGATAGAACCAAATTTTTAAACAATCTGTGTCGTATGCACATTATTATGCGAACTTGGCTTGCCATACTCTGCATGTTTATGTTATTATGGTTGTAATAAAAACATCATCAAGGAGTGGTACTATAAAAATAACTGAACTTGAAAACAACCGCACAGCGATAAAGGAAAAAATCGCCGAGTCCGCGCTGTCCGTGCTGCCCATCGCCGTCATCGTAGTGCTGCTTTGCCTGACTGTGACGCCGATGCGCCCCGATCTGCTTCTGTGCTTTCTTATCGGCGCCGTCATGCTTGTAGTCGGCATGGGGCTGTTCTCTTTGGGTGCAGAACAGTCGATGACGCCGATCGGCAGCAAAATAGGCACAGCGCTGACACGGACAAAGAACATGCCTCTGATACTCGGCGTCAGCTTCCTGCTCGGCTTTGCCATCACAGTCGCGGAGCCTGATCTTCAGGTTCTTGCGCAGACAGTGCCGCACATCAAAAGCAGTGTCCTGCTCGTTACCGTCGGCATCGGTGTGGGTCTGTTCATGTCCGTGTGTATGCTGCGAATACTCACCGGTGCATCACTGCGCTGGATACTCATAGTCTGCTACGCCGTCATATTTGCCCTCGCCGTGTTCACCGACCGGGATTTTCTCGGAATTGCGTTCGACTCTGGCGGTGTTACCACCGGACCTATGACCGTGCCGTTCATCCTGGCAATGGGACTTGGCGTCTCGAAGGTCAGAAGTGACGAAAGCGCCGAGGCAGACAGCTTCGGTCTTGTCGCGCTCTGCTCCATCGGGCCGATACTCTCGGTTCTTCTGCTCGGCTTCTTTTCACAGAGCGGCAGCGCCGTGGTGGATATAAGCGCAGCGTCTTACGCTGATACGACCGGGATCGGCCGTGCCTTCCTTGCCGCCATCCCTGTGTACATGAAGGAAATGGCTGTTGCGATGCTTCCGATAGCCGCAATATTTTTCGTGTTCCAGCTCGCGCTGCTGCATCTCGGCCGCCGCAGCCTTGCTAAGATCGTGATCGGCATACTGTACACCTACGTCGGCCTTGTTCTGTTTCTCACCGGCGTCAATATAGGCTTCTCCGCTCTAGGTGCGGAGCTTGGTGCAGCGCTGGCATCACAGGCGCGTTGGCTGCTCATACCGCTGGCC
>CAKTNU010000219.1 GCA_934589325.1 uncultured Oscillospiraceae bacterium
CTTGCCGTACCGTTCCAAGTTACGGTTGCTTCCGTTTGGGTAATATTGCTTGCTGTAAGAGCGGTAGGTGCGTCGCATGGGGCAGGAGTGTCGCCACCTGTCTCTTCTATGGACAAATTATCGATTATCGCTCCCGGTTGTATTCCGCCGCTACTATCATTTCTCCATACAAATACCAACTTTTTCAATGTATTCGGTTGGTTAGCAATGGTAGCACTCATGGTTTGAGTTCCGGTCAACAAGTTCACAGTGTAATTTGATGCAGATGTTGCATTGCTCATAATCACATTGGTTGAAAAAGCTGCATCGCCATAATATGTTGTTGAAGTTGAAGCTTCATATACAGTATCTGCAGGAACCCAGAATACTTTCAAATAGTCATATACATAAGCACCGGTCGCATTTGTTTCTCCCCCAATCGTCAAATCGAAACTGATAGTCAAGGAATCACTTGTACCTGTTTCAAACAGTTTTTCTGCGACAACAGTAGAAGCACTTCCAATAGTATAAGATGCTGTTGTACCATTGTCATTTGAAATATACAAAGCCCCGCTTGTTGCTCCTGTTGGAGTTCCGACGTGCCATTTATTGGTACATGTGCCATTCTTCAACGCCCAACCATTGTTGCCCGCTGCATCGAAGTCGCAAGAATAAGGAATGGATACCTCAACCAATTGCGTCATGAACGAAACCTTCTCGGTTGCTTCGGATTCTTCAGTGCCGCAATTCGTGGTTACATAGACCTCATATTGCGTTGAAGCATCCAAACCGGTCAAAGCCACACTTACGTCAGAGGCTGGTACAGATGTGTATTCTTCTGTTCCCGTTGCTCTGTAATAAACATTCCAAGCAGAGTGGCTTTCATCATTATCCGTCCAAGAAATGGTTGCCGAGCTCGACGTAATATCGGATGCAACAACAGAACTTGGAACAGGTCTTGTACATGTAGGGACGTTGCTCAATCTCACATCATCGATATAAACACTTCCTTGTGCCGTATCCTGCCTTACGAAAGCTATACGATATGTAGAAGGTAATGAAGGGAAATCAAGTTCATACAGACTATATGTCGTGGTAAAGTCATTGATTTCAATCAAATCTACGAAATCTGCCGTATCTGCCGCAGAGGTCATGTCTCCGTTTGTGGCAACATCAAAGTATTTGATTTTGATTTTACCGTTGTAATTTGTACTTCCTTTCTTGGCATAGAATGACAATCTTGCACCGCCTTCCACATCTATCACAGGGGAAATCAAATAATCCTTATTGATATAGCTTGAGGACGTTGAAGTCGATGACGGATACCCGTATGAATATGCTGCGCCTGTTCCCGTGCGGACGCTCGAAGTTGATGTGGTTCGCGACCAATTATAGCTCGATGAGCCGGCTCCGTCTATGTTTATCCAGCAGGAAGGGGCTGTCTTGTTGCTTAGACCTTCTGTTACCCATGCGGTTTCAAATCCTTCTTCGTATGGGAACTCAGTTATGTAGTCGCAAGGGGTCGAGAATTCGGCTGTGTTTGAAGCCTCGGACTCGGAGTCGCCGCAAGTCGCCGTGATATAAACCTCGTAATCGGAATTGGCCGTCAAACCGGTCAAAGCAACAGTCGTGGTTGTCGCAGGGATAGAAGTATAGCCGCTTTCCGTAGATGATTTGTAATAAACAGTCCATGCCGTGTTACTTTCATCTTCCCAACTAACAGTTGCGGAATTAGAACCTACCTCGGAGAATGTTATGCTTGAGCCATCAGGTCGCTGACAAGAGATAATGCCCAAAGAAACATTGTCTATATATACATTGCCACCCGGAGTGGAAGCATAGAATGCCAAACGGTATTGTCCCGGTGTCAATTCGTTCAAAGGAATATCGAATGGCAACCACTCCGATCCCGAAACATTTATAGTACGAAGGAGTTGGAAGTCGGAAGTATCGGCTTGGGAAGTCATATCCTCGTTATTCTCGTCAACACTGTAATACATCACCTTCAAAGGATAAGTATCTGCAAGATTTACTTTCGCAAAGAACGAGAATGTCTCGGTTCCTTCCAAATCGAACACAGGAGTAACCAACCAATCGGAAATAGTATCGGCAGCGGCACTTGTGCTGTTGTTGAAGAACATCGCTCTCGTACCATTATATGCAGTAGTAGTGCTGCTCCAATTGCGTGAAGTGTGTTTTCCATCTATATTGAACCAGCAAACAGGTGCCAAGCTACCGGAGGTCGACAAGGTATTGCCACCGGAGAACAAACCATTCTCGAATCCTTCAAAGTAAGGAGTTTCTTCCGTAACGGTTATTGCTTCGCAAAGTGTGGAATAAAGTTTGGCACTTGTGAACCACGTACTATCTTCGCCACATATTGTACGAACTCTGACTTGGTACATCGTTCCGGAAAGCAAGTCGCTCAATTCAACGCCTGCTGCACTTGTGGTGAAAGCAGAAGTCCATGCATCGATTCCATAAACCCTGTATTGAATTTCCCATTCCGAACCATTTTCATCAGCAATATCGAATGTCAAAGAGTTGGCTTGTCTTCCTTCTTCTGCAAGGGTTATATCCGTAGGAGCAAAACAAGTAAGAGAAGTAACAGATATATTATCTACAGCAACTCCTTGACTGTCTCCTCCACCGCTATCTTGTCTCCAAGCAAATACCAACTTCTTTATCGTTCCGTTTGCATATTGTCCGTCAACAACAATTTCAGCATGACGAAGCGTTGTGGATTTATTGTATTTCATGGTATCTGACAAATAGGTAAATCCGTCTTGTTCGCTTGTTGAGCCAACCCATCCCGGCAATGATGAACCCGGTTCGAGTGAGAAGCCTGCATCAAACAATCCTACTTTAACGAAGTCGAAATTCGATTCGCCACCACCTTGCCAATCAAAGTCTATCTTATAACCGACAGCAGACTCATCGAATTGAATATACCTGTAAGCATATACGACATTTACTCCTGAAGTACTATATGAACAAGTAGCTCCATTATCATCCGATACATAGAGTTTGTTGTTCGTGGAATCCGTTTCTGTTCCAATGTACCATTTGTTGCTATGTGTAGAGTTTGCTATAATCCAACTTGCTCTTTCGGTTTCCTCTTCGAAATCACAAGCGAAAGGAATCGTTGCTATTTCGGTAGGAACATACAATATAACC
>CAKTNU010000220.1 GCA_934589325.1 uncultured Oscillospiraceae bacterium
TCCTCTGTTAAGATAGTTTTTCATTTTATATTAACATAAAAGCTATGGAACTTTCAACCGAAATCGTGTATAATATCTCCGATCAAGAGGCCGCGCTCCGCGGCTGATGGGGCCGAGGCTCCATATCCATGCATTTCTGGCTTTAAGGAGAACCATATGCCTGTTATAAACGTACTTCAGCCCCATGTGGCCGACATGATCGCCGCCGGCGAGGTGGTAGAGCGTCCGGCCTCCGTCGTCAAGGAGCTGATAGAAAACTCGCTCGATGCCGGGGCGAAAAATATAACCGTCGAGATACGCGGCGGCGGTGCGATATATATCCGCGTCACGGATGACGGCTGCGGCATGGCGCCGGAGGATGCGGGCATCGCGTTTCTGCGCCACGCCACCTCGAAGCTGCACGACGAGAAGGGGCTTGAGGCCATATCGACGATGGGCTTCCGCGGCGAGGCACTTGCGGCCATATCCTCGGTTTCAAAAATAGAGCTTAACACCCGCCGCCGCGGTGATGCGAGCGGTACCCGGGTAACGCTGGAGGCGGGGGACATTCAGGAGATGTTTGCCGCCGGCTGCCCGGACGGGACGACGATGACCGTCCGTGACCTGTTCTATAATACTCCTGCGCGGCTGAAATTTCTGAAGAGCGACCGCAGTGAAGCCTCGGCCTGCCAGCTTGCCGCGCTGCGATGCGCACTGGGTCACCCCGAGGTGTCCGTCCGCTTCATAAAGGACGGGGAAGAGGAGTTCTTCACCCCCGGCGACGGAAAGCAGGAATCCTGCGTCTACTCCCTTTTGGGCCGCGATGCGGCGACGCAGATGCTCCGCTGCACGGGCGACAATAACGGCATCCGTGTGCGCGGCTTTGTCTCGTCCCCGGCCTATGGCAGGGGAAACCGCAGTGCACAGTTTTTCTTCTGCAACGGGCGGTTCATAAAGTCCCAGCTGCTTCAGGCCGCCGTGGAGCAGGCGTATAAAAACACTCTGCTCACCGGGCGCTATCCGGCCTGCGCTCTGTACATAGAGCTGGGCTACGGCAGCGTAGACGTCAATGTCCACCCCGCAAAGACCGAGGTCAAGTTCTCCGAGGAACGCAAGGTCTTTGACGCGGTGCACTACGCGGTGCTGTCCGCCCTCGCGGGAGAGCGGCAGACGGCGGAAATAAAGCTCTCGGAGTCGACAAAGAAAGCCGTCGGCGCGAAGCCGGACTTTTATCAGAGCATGAGCGCGGAGAAGTTCCGCGAGAGCGGATATGCCGTGCCGAAGCCCGTTCAGCCGCAGCCATCCGCAGCGGCGACGGCGGTGTCTGCGCTCCGTCCTCCCGCCGCCGCAAGACCCATCCCGCCGGTGCAGACCGTGCTCCGGACGGACAGTGTCGAATACAAGACTGCGCCTGTGGTCGAAAAAGCGCAGATATCCATGGCCGAGGTCGAAAAAAGCCGGATGGAGCCTGAACTTCCGGGGAACATACCGGACAAAGCTGTTGAAAAACCTGTTCAAAATGTTGAAAGCTGCCCCGTACCCGACCACAAGATAGTGGGTGAAGCGCTCAGGACCTATATAATCGTCGAGCAGGACGACAAGCTGATACTTATCGATAAGCACGCCGCACATGAGCGCATGATCTTTGACCGGCTTAAGGAGCAGAAGCGCGAGATAATGGCGCAGAGCCTGCTCGCCCCGGTGACGATACGTCCCAGCGGCGAGGATATAGACGCGATGACCGCCAATGCCGCCCTTTTGTACGAACTGGGCTTCGAGATAGAGCACTTCGGTGAGCGGGAGTTCATAGTCCGCGCTGTGCCTGCCGACATGGACGCGGGAGACGTGCCTGCCGCCGTCGAGGAGATATGCGAGAAGCTGCGCCGCGGCAAATGCCCGGATGCACAGAGCGCGAGGGATGAGATACTGCATACCGTCGCTTGCAAGGCCGCAATAAAGGCCGGATGGGATACGCACCCGAAGGAGCTGGAGGCCGTGGTCGAGGCGGTGATATCCGGCCGCGTGCGCTACTGCCCGCACGGGCGCCCTGTGTCGGTCACGCTGACGCGCAGAGAGCTTGACAAGCAGTTCAAGCGCATAGTCTGAGAAAATCGGATGGCAGATAAAATAATCGTTGTCGCGGGGCCGACAGCTTCCGGCAAGACCCGGCTCGGCATCGCGCTTGCGCAGGAGCTGGGCGGGGAGATCGTTTCGGCAGACTCCATGCAGATATACCGCCGCATGGACATCGGCACCGCAAAGGCCACCGCCGAGGAGCGGGCCGCCGTGCCGCACCATATGATAGACGTGGCAGAGCCGTGGGAGAATTACTCCGTGGCGCGCTATGTAGATGAGGCGTCGAGCTGCTGCGGGGATATCATTGCCCGAGGTAAGATCCCCATTGTCGTCGGCGGCACGGGGCTGTATATAGACTCCCTCATATCCGGCCGCGCCTTTGCCGCAAACGACGGAGACGCGGAGCTCAGGGCGCGGCTGCTGGCGGAGTATGACCGCGTCGGCGGAGAGGAGATGCTGTGCAGACTGCGGGAGATCGACCCCGAGCGGGCGGCAAAGCTCCCGGCCGGGGACAAGCGCCGCATAGTCCGGGCGATAGAAATATACGAGCTTACCGGCGTGACCATTACCGAGCATGACGCACGTACCCGCGCCCTGCCGCCGCGCTACGATGCGGCACAGGTGATCCTCGGCTATGCGGACAGAGCCGCGCTTTACGCCCGTATCGACCGCCGCGTGGATGAGATGGTCGCCGACGGCCTGTTTGAAGAGGTGCAGGGACTGCTCGACTCCGGACTTTCGGATAAATGCACGGCAATGCAGGCTATAGGCTATAAGGAGCCGGCAATGGCTCTGCGCGGAGAGATAAGCCGCACGGAGGCGGAAGAGCTTATCAAGCTCGGCAGTCGGCGCTATGCCAAGCGGCAGATGACGTGGTTTCGCAGAACACAGAACGCTCTGCGCATAGACTGGGAAGAAAAACCCGATTTTGAAGCCGCCCGACGGCTTTCGACCGTATTTTTGCACGACTCCGGTATATTATAAATACCGCATTACGAGGCGGGAAAAAATAATATGCCCGCCCGAGAAAAAGGAGTTGGCAAAAATGCAGAAAACGCAGAATCTCCAAGACATCTTTTTGAATCAGGCGCGGCGCGAC
>CAKTNU010000221.1 GCA_934589325.1 uncultured Oscillospiraceae bacterium
GGTCATGCCCACGCGTGAAGCGACGTTGACAATGACTCCTTCGCCTCTTGCGAGCATATACGGGAGCACACTGCGGCAGGTGAGGAACACGCTCTTGAGATTGCTCTCTACTATCGAGTCCCACTGCTCCTCGGTCGTATCCAGAACTGTGCCGTTCATATGCACGCCGGCGCAGTTTACGAGAATATCTATTCTCCCAAAGCGCTCCTCGACGCGCTTGATGGTCTGCTCGACCTGTACGCGCTGCGTGATGTCGAGACGCTCGGTGATGCAGCGCTCGCCGTATTGCGCGGCCTTCTCGGTAAATGAAGGCCAGTCCTTGCGTATCGTTCCGATGACCGTCGCGCCCTCCGCAAGGAATTGCTCCGCAGTCTCCCTGCCGATACCGGAGCCTGCTCCTGTGATCAGAATTATCTTATCTTCGAACATTCCCATGACGCACCTCAATTCCAGAACTTCTCGAGTCCCATCCTGCCCTCGCGGAATATTTCCGCCGGCATCAGCTTGAGGTCGTCTGCAATAAGCGGTCTGTAGTCCATATTCGCGATTATATCGCGCTCGATATCTATGCCGGGGGCGATCTCAGTGAGCATCAGCCCGTCAGGGGTAAGTCTGAACACGCAGCGCTCCGTGATGAATATGACCTTTTTGCCCCGCTTGAGCGCATAATCCGCACTGAAGGTTATCTGCTGCACCTTGTCCACGAACTTGCGTATTCTCCCCTGCTCCTCGACGATAGCCCTGCCGTTTTCATACCTCACCTTGCTCTTTGCACAGAGAGTGCCGCCGAATATGACGCAGCCGGTCTCCTGCGAGATATCTATGAATCCGCCGCAGCCGGTGACCTTGCTGCCGAGCTTGCTCACATTCACATTTCCGCGGAAATCCGTCTCAGCCGCGGAGAGGCAGGTCGCATCCAGCACTCCGCCGTGATACAGGTCGTGCTGTACAGGGTGGTCGAGTATTATCCTCGGATTTGCCATAGTTCCGGCGTCAAGGCCGAGCACCGGGATGCCGCCGGACTGTCCCTGCTCGAGAGAGAGCGTGACCTTGTCGCTCAGTCCCTCCTCGGCAAGTATCAGCGGCACGCCGTTTGATACGCCGACGCCTATATTCACGAGCATGCCCGGCCGGAGCTCCATGGCCTGTCTGCGGGCAATGACCTTTCGTTCATCCACGCCGCTGCCGCTCCATTTGAGGTCGACGGGCCGGCGGCCTGCACCGCAGTAGTACGGCTCGTAGAACTTTTCATAGGTCTGGCGCTGCTCCGGATCTATAACGACATAGTCTACAAGATACCCGGGTATCTTGGTCAGCGCGACGTTGAGGCTGTTTCTCGCAGCGAGATTCTTGACCTGCACGATAACGATACCGCCGTTATTCTTCGCGGCTCCCGCCATAGCCAGCAGCTCATCGTAGTGGACTTCCTCCTCGCAGCTTATATAGCCGTCCTCATCGGCAGTCGTACCGCGAATTATCGCGACGTCAATAGGTACGGGCTTATAGCGCAGCCACTCCTCCCCGTCGAGAGTAATGAGCTCCACAAGATCGTCCTTGGCGCTCCTGTTCATCTTTCCGCCTTCCTGACGCGGGTCGATGTACGTGCCAAGCCCGATATGCGTGATTATTCCCGGGCCCTTTGCGGCCATTTCGCGCATCATCTGCGCCATAACGCCCTGCGGCAGATTATACGCCTCTATCTTTTCGGCTATCGCAAGGTCGCCCATCTTCGGGCACATTCCCCAATGGCCGCCTATGACACGGCGGACGAGCTTTTCATGCGCAAGCCTTCCGAGACCGCCGTCTGCCTTGTCGCCGATACCCTGTGGATGGAACACAGTCAGGCCGGTCGGCTGTGCGGTTTCAAGAAACCTGTCCTCGATCGCTTTAAGAATCTTTTCGGCAATGACGTTTCCAGCGCCCGAGCCGCTGACGGCTACGGTCGAATTATCCGGAATAAGCGCCGCCGCTTCCGATGCTGATATAATTTTCATAGAAGCAGTTCCTTTCCAGTCTTTATGTTTGACGGCTACCCGTTTATCAGGGTCGGCAGCCATGTAGATATCTCAGGTATAAAGCACAGCAGGATCAAAACGATTATCTCACCTATGAGGAATGGCATCGTGCCGTGCACAATGGTCGACAGGGGCTTTTTCGACACAGACGAGCAGACGAAAAGGACCTGGCCGACGGGCGGTGTGATAAGACCTATCGCCGAAGCAACAACGACAACGATCGCAAACTGCGTCGGATCGATACCGACGGCCTTAACCACCGGCAGGAGGACGGGCACCATAATGGTGATGATGACGATATTATCCATGAACATGCCGAGGATCAGGACAATGAGCGCGACCAGCAGGAGGATAACGGTACCGCTGGACGTAAATGCAAGCATGTCTGCACTGAGCTTTGCAGGGATCCCCTCGAACGCAAGTATCCAGCCGATAGGCGCACCTATGGAGCAGAACAGAAGCGGAACAGCGGACAGCATCGCCGTCTCCTTGAGGCATTTCCAAACCATCTTCATCGTGAGCTTCTTAGTGAGCAGGCAGACAAAGAAGGAATAGAACACGCAGATGACACCGGCCTCGGTAGAAGTAAATATGCCGGCTCCGGTACCGACTATGATTATCACGGGTATCGCTAAAGCAGGGAGAGCATTTATCGTGACTTTAATGCTTTCTTTAAGGTTAAGGCATGTTGTCTTGGGGAAGTTATAACGCTTGGTCATATAAAAGACCTGGATCATCTGCATCAGTCCAACAACTATGCCCGGAATAACGCCGCCGAGGAACATATCCGAAACGGATATGGACGCGACCGAGCCGAGGATCAGCATCGGTATGCTTGGCGGGATTATAACGCCTATTGTCGATGAGGCACAGGTTATACCCATCGTAACAGGTGTGGGATAGCCTTCCTTCTCCATCTGGTTTATCATTATTGAACCGATACTGGCCGTGTCAGCCTGAGATGAGCCGGACATACCGGCAAAAAGCATACTGTCAAGCACGTTCATATAAGCAAGACCGCCCTTGACACGGCCGAAAATGACGCGGCAGAAGCCGACGAGCTTGCTCGACAGTTCTCCGTCATTCATAAGGGAACCGGACAGCATAAAGAG
>CAKTNU010000222.1 GCA_934589325.1 uncultured Oscillospiraceae bacterium
CGTTGGTACTATAACAAAAACCAAGGTATATATTGGCCCTGCTGGGGGGCAACCCATTAACGGAAGCGTACTTCCTGCTGGCTCGTACTTTATATGGAATGATGGAGGATACGATAAAAGTGTTTCTATTTCGATTACATGGGGTGTCTTCAGCGTAAGTGTTTCTCCTGGTTATGTTGGAGGCAGCACTGGTCAGGCTGTACCTGCATTGGCAAATAGGCCCTGTAAACTTCATGTGTACAAAGATATTACTACATACAAGTATGCTGAATATGAAAGATTATATGGATCAAGTACTTGGAAGCTTACTGGCTATAGGTACGGACATGCTGCAACCAGACTCTATTTAGAAGTAAAAGCAGTATAAGGATTATTTAATCTAAACAATTCGAGCAATTCAAATGGAGCAACGTACTTTATCGGTATGTTGCTCCACGCATCGATAATTAGATCTATAGAAAGTACGGGTATTCTTAAAGTATTTCAAAGAGACAGGAGGCGCATCCCGATGAGGCTAAGAAGAGTGGGTTTGTGGGCAGTTTTAGTCGTGTTTATTATTGCCGGATATGGCATATTAAGCAAGCTGCCCGAACCCTTGAGCGATGAGTTTGGCGGCTCATATTCCTGCGAAGACGACGTTTTCCCAGCAATTATGGCGATCGATCCTCATGACGGAAATTCTTTCTATTATACAGACAGTGAAAATAAACATTATATAAGAGGCCATTTTGTGGAAAAAGACGAAGACATATATTCTATCTCATGCGACAGTGCGGCAAACAAAGTGATTCTTCCGGATCAAGACATCATCCTCGGCAACCAATCTTTTAAGCTGACTGTCAGCGGTCAGCAGCTGACTTTTAAAAAAGTTCATCAAGCTCCCATTCTCTATGGCGATGATGATATTTACAAGTAACAAATAATAGTATTGCCCAAACAATCGCCGCAGGAAAACAACCTTTTTTCTATAAGCTGGACTGCTATAATAAGGAAGAGTTTCAGAGGCGTTCTACTGCTACAGTTAACATATAGTGGAGAACAAAAAACTATGGTTTCATTCATTATCCGCGAGGGAGGGGGGCAGTTGATAGTCCTCATATAAAAGAATAAAGATGACATATCGTTCGTATTACACTGTCAAAAGCCCTGGCTCCGCTCTTATATCCTGAACAGGTGAGCCATACGGTTTCAGAACCAAGGAAACAACACAGGACAGAAGCACTGATGCACTTAGGATAGTGAACTGCTCGGCAATTTGCGGCCGAGCAGTTCATCGGTTGCTGAACCTGCATGCAGTCGTGTTATAGCCGGAGGACTTGCCGTTCTTCCTGTCTACGGCATATATCCCTCCTGCTGTGTGAGGGCCGCGATATATGGTGAAATTCTAAGTATTTCCCACAACAGTGTCCGACCTTGATAAGCTGTCCTTTGCTTTTCTCCTCGACGAATTGATCCTGGAACCCTTATCGCTCCTTCCCATAGCGTCAGCCGCGTCAGTTCCCGCCACCTGCCGGTGGTCGCTGGGATCCGTGTAGTTTACCGGGTCGTTGGAGCAGTAAGAGTATCTGTTGTGGCTGAGAACACTTCCGCCGCTGCCAAGATACGTATCCTGCGTGGTAAACCTGCCCTGTGCCGGGTCGCAGTGCCGGGCAAAACGATGCCCCGATTTGGCCCAGGAGGTGCCTTCTCCGCCAGCGTTCCTGCTACAGCAGGTCGCTCCAAAATGGAATATGGGGGAGCCGCTTCAAATCCATCGCTTCCACGCTTTTCCCGCCGAATTCGGCCTGAAAATAGGCTTCCAGATCGCTTCCGTAAATTATCACATCCAAGCCGCATATGGAGAACACCGGCGGATTTTCTACCGCTGCCGCCGGCATATACCTGTGCCCGTATATGGGGATGAGCCTGGGGGCGGCGTCGGCCTTTTTCCTGATAAAATCGGCGATATCCCCGCTTGACGCGGGCATTTCGCCCCAATCGCCGTTCCAGTCCGCCTCGCCTGCCAGCTCGCGTATATCGTTGAACGGCTTGTCCATTGCGGATTTGATTTTGCCGATATTGCGGGGGGTAAAATCTCTCCAATTATAAAATGATTTAGATATGGGTAATCCTTCTTTCCACAAATCCTGAAGGATTTGTGGCACTCTAATTTTGTAAAGTTGTTCTATTTGTCCTATTTCTGCATCCGACAGTCCTTTATCAACAATCACTCCTTTTTTCTTTAATAATTCAATCGTATTCTCCCACATAATATACTCCTTTATTTTATTCTTACAAATGACCCATAGTGGTCTTTGGTGTACCAGGCTGAGCCATCATTTCCTATAATGATGCGCTCTGTCCCCCTGTTCATTCCTTGAACATGAGCATTTACATCATATTCACGGTATATAATACCTTCCGGCAGCTTTCCATCATCATTTTTGAAAATTTTTCCTCCTTTATATCCTTCCGGCGGTGTTCCATTTTTTGATTCAATCTGCTCAAGAATATCATATGCTTTTTGTGGAACGCATTCATTTAAGATGCTTGATTGATGGCTACTATTATTCAGCCTTTCGACATTATGTATACCATTTTTATAATTGTTATAAGCGTCATAAACAATTGCACTTCCTATTGCAGATTCTCCAATTCCCACAGCTGCTAATATTGCTGCCCCAGCGATTGCAACTGCGCCAACAGGTACCCCAATACCAGTTGCGACAGCGGCAGTCCCTCCGGTTGCTGTAGTAATTCCCATAACAACTTTTTGTATCCCATCTACAACAGCAATAGCTCCCATGACCACTGAAAAAGCATTGCCGACAGTTCTACCCGAATTATACCATTTTTCATCTGCTGCTAAGCTTTTTATGCCTTTATTAATATTGTATGCGAACCCGTCATACTTAACTTTTTCTGCTCCAAAAGCTTGAGCAATGTTGGCTGCTTGGTTTAATATAGTTGATTCTAACACGCTAGATACAGCACCCAACACACCACTTAGTATATTGCCTGCTGTTTTCTTTATTCCATCCTTAATCCTATCGGCTAGTGTTTTGTTTGTGGCATTTTGCGTGCTTTCTGCTATTGGGTTCCAGGTATAGTCGTACCTGTCCGGCACAGTCGGCACAGAGG
>CAKTNU010000223.1 GCA_934589325.1 uncultured Oscillospiraceae bacterium
CGATGCCGCCCTTGACGACCTTGTCGAATATCTCGCCGCAGCTCTTCTTGTTGAACAGCTTGATGGGGTACTTGAGAAGCTGTGGAGCCATCTCCTTGATGACGGCGGCGGTAGCCTCGTTGTCGAACAGCTCTTTAACGGTCATGCTTCTGAAATCCATGTCGATTCTCCTTATGTTTTTTATTCGTGTGGCGTCTGCCATTGATAAAATTATATCATATGTGGGAGGATAAGTCAAGAATGAGCTGCATGCCCCCGGCTTCCGCTCCGGGAAGCAGGGGGACGGCCGCGGGCGGTCACGAGCCCAGATCCTCCAGCAGCTCCAGCAGCTCGTTCTTATCGCTCACGGGGATGCCGCGCTCGAGCATGGCGCGGTCGGCGCCGCGCAGGTTCGAGACCTCTATGGCCGTGACCGTGACCGGCTCCTTCTCGCGGCGGCCCGTGAACACGGCGACATCGCCGCCGCTGACGCGCAGGTAAAACTCCGCGCTGTCCTCCCGCTCGCCGTACTGCGCATACACCGTCTCGGGCACGGTGTCCGCCGTGTCGGGGCGCAGAGTCCTCACCGCCTCTATCCCCGTGAACACCGCGCCCATCGCGAGGCACACCAAAAGCCCGATTTTTATCCTGAATCCCATATTTATTACCAGCTTTCATGAATATTTCAACTAAATTATTCCACATTGGTTATGATTTAATCTTAAGGAAATAAAAATTTACAAAATGGCTACCTAAGATCGACGGACTGTGTTATAATATGAGCCTGTATAAAATGAGCGAAGTGTTGCTATCAAAAAAGCTATCAAAACCCATGCTAAGGAGGTGCTGCTTCTGATGGATGAAAACAATGTCCCCGTCCGGCCGGACGAAGACCCGAGCCCGAAGAAAAAGCGCAAAAGGCCCTTCGCGCTGGCCGCAGTAGACGTGACCGTGGACGTGGCTTCATCGGCTGTCAGCTCTGTTTTTAAGATCATCGGCACGGTGCTTCTCGTGCTGCTCATTTCGGGACTTATATTTGCGTGTATCTTCGCCTACTACGTCAAGTCCTGTCTCACGCCGGAGCTCGGCATCTCGCTTGAGGACTACAAGCTGACCGAGTCGAGCACCATACTGTATCAGGACTCCTCCGGCAACTGGCAGGAGCTTCTCAAGCTCGCCGCCGACGAGGACCGTATCTGGGTCGACTACGAGCAGATACCCAAGTACATGGAGCAGGCGCTCGTCTCCATCGAGGACAAGCGCTTCTACGAGCACAAGGGCGTCGACTGGTACCGTACCTCCGGCGCGCTCGTCAAGATGTTCGCCACCATGCAGAACAACTTCGGCGGCTCGACGATAACCCAGCAGCTCATCAAGAACCTGACCGGCAACAACGAGGTCACGGTGCAGCGCAAGCTGTCGGAGATATTCGGTGCGCTCGACCTTGAGAAGAAGTACGACAAGCAGGAGATAATCACCTGGTACCTCAACGCCGTCTACTTCGGCGAGGGCTGCTACGGCGTACAGCGCGCCGCGCAGAAGTATTTCGACAAGGACGTGTGGGATCTGTCGCTCGCCGAGTGCGCGGCGATAGTCGGCATCACGAACAAGCCCACGTACTATGACCCCTTCTATAATCAGGAGAACAACAAGGAGCGTCAGGAGACGATACTCCGCGAGATGTACGAGCAGGGCTACATCAGCTATGACGAGTACATCGCCGCCGTGAACGAACCGCTGAACTTCACCCACAGCCCCGGAGACACCTACACCGAGGAGATATACACCTACTACGAGGAGGTCGTCCTCGACGACGTCATCCGCGACCTCATGGAGCAGAACTCCCTGAGCTACAAGACCGCGGAGCATATGCTGAAAAACGGCGGCTACCTCATCTATTCCTGCTTCGACCCGAACGTTCAGTACTACGTCGACACGATCTATCAGAACCTTGAGAACATCCCAGCCACCTGGAACAGCAGTCAGCAGCTCCAGAGCGCGATAGTCATCATGGATCCGTACACGGGCGAGATAAAGGCGCTCAGCGGCGGCGTCGGCCAGAAGACGCTGAACTTCCCGCTCAACCGCGCCACCGGCACCTACCGCTCCGCGGGCTCGTCGATAAAGCCGCTGGCCTCCTACGGCCCGGCCATCGACATGGGCTACATCACGCCCAACACCAAGGTCGACGACTCTGAGGACATCTACCTGACCGGCACGAGCTGGTACCCCTCCAACGACGGCGGCGGTCACTTCGGCGTCATAGATATCTACACGGCTCTGCAGTACTCGGTCAACACCGTCGCCGCGCAGATAATAGACAAGATAACCCCGCAGGTCGCCTATGACTGGCTGACCCAGAAGCTCGGCTTCACGAGCCTCGTCGCGGACGACTGCGCGTATGCGCCCATGGCGCTCGGCCAGTTCACCAACGGCGTCACCGTCCGCGAGATGGCGCAGGCCTACTGCTCCTTCGTCAACGACGGCATATTCACCTACTCCCGCACCTACACCCAGGTAACGGACTCCGAGGGGCATGTGCTGCTCGACAATCAGCCCCGGACGATACAGGCCTACAGCGCCAACACCGCGCATGTCATGACCTATATGCTCAAGAACGCCGTTGCCAGCGGCACCGGCTACGAGGCCTACCTCGGCAACATGCCCGTTGCGGGCAAGACCGGCACCACGTCCGATTATAAGGACCGCTGGTTCGTCGGCTGCACGCCGTACTACGTCGCGGCAGTGTGGACGGGCTATGACACGCCCGAGTATATCTCCGTCAGCGGCAACCCCGCGTCGCAGATATTCCGCAAGGTCATGCGTCCGCTGCACGAGGGGCTTGAGTACAGAGACTTCACCTGGCCGTATTATATCGGCGGCGACACCGGCATTTTCGGCGTTGACGAGGATAAGGACAAGGACGAAAATAAGGATGCCGAGATCGACACCGGCGACGATTCCGGTTCCGGCGGAAATACCGGCGGCGGCAGCGGTGACTCCGGCTCCGGCGGCGGCGACAACGGCGGCGGCGCGGAGATCATAATAGTAGGCGGCAACTGAGCCGGGAACGGCTGTGGCTTCCCCTTCAGGGGAAGCTGTCAGCCTGCGGCTGACTGATGGGGCGCCGGGCTT
>CAKTNU010000224.1 GCA_934589325.1 uncultured Oscillospiraceae bacterium
ACACGATACTCCGCCTGATATTTGACCACTACGAAGCTGCCGAGCTGCTTTTATACCGCAGCACGGGAAGCAGTCTTGCCAGCTTCTACGACGCGCTCGTGCAGCGGAAAATAGATGAGAGCCTCGCATTTTTCCGCAGTCTCGACTATACCGGCCTCAGCGAGGACATGCTCGGCCTTCTCATCTCCGTGCAGTTTGACAGTTACCGCCGCATTATCTCAAGCTGCCGCGACAGGCAGAGCGCCGAACGCTGCATGAACACCCTGATGGTCTACCATTTTGGCGGCTGGAGCGCACTTTTTGACTCGGCAGAAGAAACACATTTGAATGAGCAGGAGGAACGGAAATGAAATATAACGGCTTTTATTACATGATGTTTGCAGGCTCCATGAAAAAGGTCCTGTCCGAAAAATACGGCAGGGAGTACGCATCGGAGATCATGCGCAAGAGCAAGAAGGTCTACCGTGAGCTCGTAGAGCAGGCGGACGACATCGGCGGCGATAACCCTATGGCATATAACGAGCTGTTCGCGCTTGCTTTCGTTGCGCCATATGTGGCGAGCGAGAAAAAAATACCTCCTGAGACAGTTCAGGAGATGATGCGCCGGGCACTTTATCACATCAAGTGGTATTTCGGCATGACAGACCTGAATACAGCCAAGGGCAAGGCAGAGAACAAGAAGAGCATAACAAAATACGTCAAGTGGTACACACCGGAGAAGGAGGCTCTGTACCCGACATCATTCAAGGTAGACTTCGTCGGCCAGCCTTATGACGGCGCGTGTTATTACCGCATCACCCGCTGCCCTATCTGTGCATATACGGAAAAGCTGGGCGTATCTGAGCTGATGCCGCTTTTCTGTGAGCTCGATAATGTCATGATAACGCTGCAGCACGGTGTGCTCCACCGGCAGCAGACACTTGCCGACGGCGGCGAATACTGCGACTATTTTATCACCGGCAGCAGGGAACAAATTACGTGATTGACTTGCTCCGGGCATAGTCGTATAATCTCTGCGTGAGATCGGCCCCCGCCTTGCGCGAGGCCATTTCCAATACTACTTGCCGCGGCGGAGCCGCATGGAGGAATCTTATGAACACACCTTTCCGTTATGATTTTGTCGGCAGCTTTCTTCGCCCTGCAGCGCTCAAGCAGGCGCGCATAGATTTTCAGAGCGGCGCTGTCGATGCCGACGCGCTCAGGTCCGCGGAGGACGATGCGATCCGCGATCTCGTAGCAAAGCAGAAGGCCGCTGGCTACCACGTCATCACCGACGGTGAGTTCCGCCGTGCGACCTGGCACCTTGATTTCATGTGGGGCTTCAACGGCGTCGGCCACAGCCCGACAAAGACGGGTCTCCCCTTCCATGGCGAAGCGGCAATGCTGGACGACACATATCTCACCGGCAAGGTCTCTCTTGATTCTCATCCCTTTGTGGAGCACTTCAAGTTCGTCAAGGCGCTTGAGGACGAGAACACCGTTGCAAAACTCACGATCCCGGCCCCCGCGCAGTTCATAGAGCAGATGATAATGCCCTTTGCGCTGGAAAACACGAGAAAGTACTATTCCGATAACAGAGAGCTTGCCGAGGACATCGCCGTGGGCTACAAGAAGTTTATTGCCGATGTCTATGCCGCCGGCTGCCGCAATCTGCAGTTTGACGACTGCAGCTGGGGTATGCTGGTCGACCCGATGGCATGCATGTTTTTCGGCACTGACGAGAAGGGGCTTGAAGCAATAAAGGAGCAGCTTCTTGAGCTGAACAACATGGCCATCTCCGGCAAGCCGGACGACCTTGTCATCAACACCCATGTCTGCCGCGGCAACTTCCACAGCACATACGCCAACTCCGGCGCATATGACGGCGTCGCACAGACTCTGCTTGCCCGCGAAAACGTAAACGCATACTACCTTGAGTTTGACGACGAGCGCAGCGGCGGCTTCGAGCCTCTCGCCTCGGTCAGCGGAGACAAAAAGGTAGTTCTCGGTCTGGTAACGACCAAGCGTGCGCTGCTTGAAAATAAAGAGCGCGTTATCGAGCGCATCCACGAAGCCGCAAAATATCTTCCGCTTGACCGTCTGTGCCTCAGCCCGCAGTGCGGTTTTGCAAGCTGTGAGATAGGCAACAAGCTGACTGAGGCTCAGCAGTGGGCAAAGCTCGCGCTGGTCAAGGAAATTGCAGAGGAAGTCTGGGGCTGACATATTAAAACGTTAATAAAAGTTCCGCCGACATGTGATCTCACACGTTCGGCGGAGCTTTTTATATTTTCCCTATAAGCACTGCGATACCGGCTACCACAAGAGCTACTACTAGATACATCACTGTGGCAGCGCCGCGCTTTGTCAGCACGGTCTTCCACGGCTTCACATACGGCACACCCTCCATGCCCTTGATGACCCATATCCTGCTGTGGCCTACCCACAGCCTGTCGATAATTATACCGTCAAACCAGTTCATTACCAGGAGAAAGATATACGCCTGAATATACGCCGTTTTGAAGTCCGATACATGATTCCAGAGTGCGATCACTGCTGCCGGTACGACAAGCATAACGATGCAGAACGGTATCATGAAGCTCTTCCCTTTTTTCATCACGGCTTTTTTATCGGCTATACCGCGTTTTTCGGCCTCATCTATGTACTCTTTCGGGTAAAAATACAGGCAATTAAGCCCGCTGTCCCTCACCGCGCACTTTACCAGCAGCGTAAACAGCAGGCAATACAGCACTACCTGCAGCAGCAACATTCCTGTTCCCTCCATTGAATCATCCGAAGATCAGCGAATGGGCGATCCCGCACCGGGACCGCCCATTCTGCGTTATCTCAATACAGCTTCGCGCCGGTCGGAATGTGGGGATCGACCATCAGCAGATGCAGCTTCTCCTCGCCGTTTTCGTGGTGAACAGCGGAGATGAGCATGCCGCAGGACTCAATACCCATCATGGGTCTGGGCGGGAGGTTGGTTATCGCGATGCAGGTCTTGCCGACCAACTCCTCGGGTTCGTAATAGGCGTGGATACCGCCGAGTATCGTGCGTTCCTCGCCGGTGCCGTCGTCCAGTGTAAACTTCAGGAGCTTTTTGGACTTCTTCACCGCTTCG
>CAKTNU010000225.1 GCA_934589325.1 uncultured Oscillospiraceae bacterium
ATATCGAGCAGCATGGAGAACACGCCCTTCTTTGCGGAGGGGCCGGGATAGAGGTTATAGGAAAAGACCTCGTGCAGCTTCTCGCTGCGCTGATGCACAACGACCTGCTTGCCGGAGAAATGCGTGTGTCTGAAGGGCGGAGCGACATAGATTATGCCGCGCGGCGTGAAGCCGGGCTTGACGTCGAAGATGCTCTCAAAGCCCTGCATATTCGCAAGCGACAGCGCGAAGAAGGCCGCGTTCATCGGGCAGATCATCAGGCTGTCATAGCCGTAATACTTTCCGCCCGCCTTGAAGGGCAGGAGGATTATCTGCTGATTTGCCAGCCAATCCATAGTCTCCTGACGGAGCTTGGAGAATTTATAGCCGTAGACATCCTCAAAGCGGGGCTTGTCGGTCGGCAGATCGTCGCCTATGCGCATACAGTCCGGATCGCGGCGGCGCATATAGTCCTCCATGAAGTTGACCACGGGGCCGTTCTTGCAGCGCACGACTTCCGCTTCCTTCACGATGCCCATGCCGGGCAGCGTGTAGCTGACGTCGTATCGGGAGCTGTGCGTCGGGCCAAAGCACATCTCCTCAAGCTGTTCCTTAGTCTCCGGATAGCAGATGCAGCGGCATTTTTTCAATGTCTCCGTCAGATCCTCCGGGAGAACAAATCTGTCAAAATAAGAGTCTGTAAACATGCTGATTTATCCCTTCCGCTTAGTGTTTGGCCGCGTACTGCCGATGGCGGCAGCCTGCACCTTTATTTGTGAATATTTTACCATGTTTGTGATTATTCTTCAACGAACAAAATTAACGTTTTTTTCGCGTCATCGGCGGCGGCGAAGCCGCACTTTATGTTAATTTTCCACAATTGGCGCTTTTTTATGTCCGCCTTTTTATATTAAATCAAAGAAAATCTCAAATTCTAGGTTACATATTCTTCCTGTTTTCCGCAATGGCTATAATCGAGCTTGCGACAACAACTATCGCCAATATTACAATATATGCCCGCGTCACATCGCTGGTGAGGAACTTCATAAGAGGGTTGAAGCCGTCGAGGATCATTATCACAACAAGCCCGGCAGCCATCGCAATGGCCAGATGTGGCAGAAAATTTTTCAGAAACTTCATTATGCGTCTCCCTCCCCGGTGCCGTCAAGCTCCTTGATCAGCAGCGCATCGCCGAGCGCGCGCCCGCCGTTGCTGGGGCGGCTGTATATCTCGTCGTTGAAGGTCATAACCGCCGACGCGCCGCCGTCAAGATTATACGCCGCCTTGCAGCCGAGATCGGCGAAGAGCTGGGCAAGCTCGTCTATCTTCAGGCCGCGCGAATAGCCGTCCTGCCGTCCGTCAACGACCACGAAGCAGTAATGCCCCGGCTCGTAATAGCCGATGGCGCTGCGCGGGTTCTCCCACTTTATGGGCGAGCTGGTGTTGAAGGTGGTCATCGGCGCGCCGTCGGCGTCCAGCAGCTTCGGCCCGAATTTCCACACCTGATACACGTTCTTCTGCAGCTCGTCCTCCACAACGTATTCGTCCGGAGCATAAGTCGCCATTGTGCCGTCTTTATAGAGCACACAGATATCATTGCTGGTCTGCTCAGAGAAATACAGCTCCCCGTTGCGGACGAGGAAGCCGCTGGTCTGATTGTTGCAGTAGTCGCCGTTTATCGCTATCAGCGCGCCGCTGTCCCTGTCTATGCCGAGGGCGCTCTGCTCCGCGTAATAGCCGTAGCTGCCGGTAGCAAAATAGGTCTGGAAGTTCTCGATCTGCGCTATGTAGATATCTGCAACATGGCACTGCGAGGAATACGCCCCCTCGCCCACGGTGATTGTGCTGATATTTATGGAGACGTTGGGGCTGGTGTAGCTGTTTTCCTTGGAGACTATCTCATCGGTAAAGTGCTCCTCGAACTTTTTCTGCCACTCCGTGCGGTTATCCACGACCTCTTCCGTCGGCTCAGGCGTGTTATCCGGTGCCGCTGTCGCGTCCGGGCTTTCCGACGGCGCAAGCGCCGCGCTTGTCGGCTTCGGCGGCTCGACCTTCGCAATGCTCATACGTGGAATGACGTGATGAAACAGCGCGAAAACGCAGAGCACAAGCCCCGTAAGAAAAATGTCCTGTATTATAAGCCTCCATACCGGCGTCTTTCTGCGCTTTCCCGCGCGAACCGGCGCTCCGGTATGGGACGGTGTATATCTGTCCGCCATGGCGTTATACCTCCCAACATATTATCAGTTGATTATAATTCATCATATCTTTCATGTCAATTAAACTTGCAATGACCTTGGAAATATTATAAAATCTCAGTGCCGGAAGGGAGGGCTCACAATGCCGAATTTCAAACTCACCCTGTCATACGACGGCAGCCGCTACAACGGCTGGCAGAAGCAGGGCAACACCGACAACACCATACAGCAGCGGTTCGAAATGCTGCTCACCCGCCTTCTGGCACAGCCTGTGGAGATCGCAGGCTCAGGGCGCACGGACGCAGGAGTCCATGCGCGGATGCAAGTATGCTCCTTCCGTGCGGACACTGAGCTCAGTCCCGCAGAGCTGCTGGAGGGCATCCGCCGCTACCTGCCGGACGATATCGGCGCGGAATCGCTGGAGCTTGCCCAGCCGCGCTTTCACGCAAGACTGAACTGCCGCAGGAAGAGCTATGTCTACCGCATATGGAACAGCGCGGAACCGAACGTTTTTGAGCGGAAGTATCTGTACTTTTTCCCGCAGGCGCTTGACGTTGACGCCATGCGCCGCGCCGCCGCGCTTCTCTGCGGGACGCATGATTACACCGCCTTCTGCGCAAACCGGCACATGAAGAAGTCCGCCGTGCGGACGGTGGAGAGCATAGAAATTGAGCGCATCGGCGGCGAACTACGCCTCACGCTCACGGGCGACGGCTTTCTATATAATATGGTGCGCATCATCGCGGGGACGCTCATTGAGGTCGGCTCCGGCAAGCGCAGTGCCGAGGAGATGCCCGATATTCTCGCCTCTCTTGACCGCGGTCGCGCCGGTTTTACCGCGCCGCCGCAGGGGCTTTTCCTCTGGAATGTGGAATACTAAAAATTATCATTGACAAGTCTGTTGAATACTGTTAGAATG
>CAKTNU010000226.1 GCA_934589325.1 uncultured Oscillospiraceae bacterium
TCGACCTCGCTCTGGTTCAACGCAATGCCGCCCCATGCGCAGTCGATATTGCCGGAGGAGAGCTCGATATACACATTCTCCTTCTCTATCGGCTGTATCTGCAGCGTCCATCCCAGCCGCTCACATACGGCCATGGCAAGCTGCACGTCGAAGCCCCAATAGTTGCCGTCAACGGAGTAGGCCATCGGGAAGGAGTTGATATCGACGCCAATTATAAACGTTCTCGCCTCGGGCATGCCGACCTTTTCAAGAGCCTTGGCATCCTTTTTGAAATTGATGATATTTTCACCGAGCCAGCGTCCGGCCAGATCTCCGACGGCGCCCTCGGCATTCAGTGTCTCGATAGCGGCCGTCACATAATCATATGTGCTGTCATCGTTGCGGAAGGCGAGGGAATATTCCTGCTCTACGAGCACCTCAAGCGTGCGCACACCGTAGCCTCCGCTGCCGCAGGCACACAGTCCGAAAAGCATGCATATCGCCAGCAGCATGCATATTGTTTTCTTCATCCACATCACCGTTTGTTTTTATGTTTAGTTTTATGTTTAGTTTACCGGAAAAAACGGCTGTAATCAAGGAATATATTCTTAATTATTTCTTATGCCCGCTGTGGCTGCCGTGATGCCTGTGTCTGCGCTCCTCGCGGTGCAGCTTTACGGCGAATATCACGGCCAGAATTATCACCAGCACTGCCGCCGCGAGCAGTGCTGTGCTCCCCGGCGTCATGCCGCCTTCTGCGGGCACGGTGTCATTTTCCGGCGTCGGTGCAGGGGTCTCGGGAGGCTGGCTCTCTTCGGGCTTTTCTGCCGCCGCTTCCTCGAGCCGGCGCTGCTCCTCGGCCTGCTCACGCTCACGTTCGGCAAGGCGCTCATCAAGCGTCAGCGTATAATCGGCCAGGACCTCGCCTATCTCACCTATCGTCGCCTCCGCATAGCCTATCCACTCCGTGTTTATCGAGACAAGTATAGGATGCGGCATGTAGACAATGCCCGCGATGTTGTAAAACTGCTCATATGCGCCGTATTTCTGCGCTATCTCATACTTATCTCCGAGTGTACGGCTCAGATATTCCCCGGGAGAGGCGACCTTCAGACATTCGATGATGTTCGGGTAATCCTCCGGATTTTCATACAGCGTTTTCAGCACGCCCACGACAAAGCGCGGCGAGAAGTGGCTCTGGACGTAAAACTCGTCGGTAAAATCCTCCTCCGGCATCCCGGACAGGGCGACCCACTGCTTGCGGCACTCGACCTCTGACGGGAAGGTAGTCATCATGGCGTGCGCAAAGTCGTTGTTTGAGTAGGTCAATATACTGGTCTCGGCATAGCTCAGCTTGATATCATATATCATCGAGTCCTGCGTGAGCTCGCCGTCCGCGACACGCTTCGCGAACAGCATCATCAGCGGCAGCTTGTAGACGCTGGCGCTGTAGCTCCAGACATCGCCGTTATAGAACCAGCTCTCGCCGGTGCCGGTATAGGTGTAGCCGATGCGGACAAGGTCGTGCCGCAGTTTGTGCTCGTCGAGATATGCCTCTATCAGCGTCTTGAGTTCGTCGGGATCTAGCACGCCGTCCTCGACCGTCTCTGCACTGACGATCCCCTCGCTCTCGGGCGGCAGGGCGTAATATCCGCTCCAGTCCAGCCCCGGTTCGGCGGACGGCTCGGCAGGCTCCGTGGGCTCTGCAGGTTCCGTAGGCTCGACGGGATCGACGGAGCCGTCGCTTTCGTCGGCAAAGGCGGCGCAGGACAGCGCAAGCATCAGCGCCGCGCAAAGTACTGTTGCTATGAGGCGGGTAAATGTATTTTTCATTTCTTGGGTTTCTCTTTTTCGCTGTAAATTTTCAGATATCTATGTTCTCCCCGCGCTGAGAGAAGCTGCTGCGGAAAAATTCCTGTGCGGCGGCAGCAAGATATTCCGTATCCTTCGCACCGGCGGTCTCATAGGCGGAGTGCATTGCGAGCTGGGCAAGGCCGATGTCGACGGTGTTGACAGAAACGTGCGCGGCGCTGATGTGGCCGAGCGTGGAGCCGCCCGCGATATCGGCGCGATTCGTAAAGCTCTGCACCGGCACGCCCGCTCTGCGGCATACGGTCTCAAACGCGGCGGCAGAGACGGCGTCGGTCGTGTAGCGCTGATTTGCGTTGTGCTTGATAACGATGCCCTTATTCATTGCCGGACGGTCATTGCGGTCCGCGTACTCGGGATGATTCGGATGGACGGCGTGCGCATTGTCGGCGGACACCATAAAGCTGTTTGTCAGTAATGCGCGGTACTGTGCATCGCTCCTGCCGAGCGCAGAGGCCGCCCGATACAGCACATCCTCAAGGAAGCTCGAGTCCGCGCCCTGCTTCGTGCCGCTGCCTACTTCCTCATTGTCAAATACACAGAGCACTGCGGCGCTCTCGCCGTCCTCGGCGGCCAGCAGCCCCTGAAGGCAGCCGTACACGCACTGAAGATCGTCCAGCCGTGCCGAAGAGACGTATTCATCCTCCGCTCCCCAGACACAGCCGGGAGTGCGCGGATAGAGAATAAGATCGCCGGCCAGCAGCGCTTCCTCGGCAATGCCGAGACTCTGCGCGACGATAGCCCTGAAGCCGGTCTTGAGCTCCGGACCGCCGATGAGCGGCAGCATATCAACATTTGCATTGTAGCTCTTGCCGTCGTTTGCGCTTCTGTCCATGTGTATCGCGACGTTCGGGATGAGCGCTAGGTCACGGTCAACATTGACCAGCTTTGAGACCATTCGGCCGTTCTCGGCGGCTATTGCACGCCCCGCGACGGAGAGCGGACGATCGAGCCATGTAGAGCAAAGCATCCCGCCATATTTTTCAACGTTGAGCATGGTGTACATTCCGGCGGCCTTGACCTCTGCGTTCCACTTTATCTTAAACGACGGCGAATCGCTGTGCGCCGCCATTATCATATAGCCGCGGAAGTCCGCCTTAGGCAGGCGAAATGCGATTATCGAGGAGCCGTTGCGCCGGACATAGTACTTGCCGGGTGCCGAGATCGACCAGTCGTCGCTCTCGAACAGCTCCGTATAGCCCGCCGCGTCCAGCTC
>CAKTNU010000227.1 GCA_934589325.1 uncultured Oscillospiraceae bacterium
AGCTTGGCCGCCTCGGTGTGCCAGGCACCGACGGCTTTTTCTCCTACGACTGCAGCGCATACTATTACCTTGACGACGGCGTTATATACTGCCTGAACACTGCCGACGGCACAAGCGGTGCTGTCAGCCTGTCGCACGAGCTGCGCTTCCTTGAGCTGTCCGCCTTTGACAATCAAAACGGGCAGCTGCTTGCGCAGTTTTATCTCTCGCCATACGGCAGTGAGTGCGGCACGGCAATGCTGGACATGACGTCCGGGCAGGTCGTCATGCTTCAGGCCGAGCGGTACCAGCCGTTATTCACGGACGGCGGCCTGTGCCTGATGCATTTTGACTCCGATTCCATGGGCTATTCCGCACTCTACGGCAGCGATAGCTTCATGTTTGCCGATGCCGGTATCTTCGGTAGCGCCGACCTATACGGAGTCAACGGGGCTCCGTATCTCATCTCCGCTGCCGGCGGTACAACGCTTTTCTCACTGCATGGCAGTGTATCAGCCTGCCGACTCGACGATTTCGGCATTGCCGGCGAGATGTATTATTCATGCTGGCTGCCGTGTGAGAATGTCCTCATCGGTGCCGTATACTTCGGCGACGCGTTCCGGCTCTACGCGATTGCCCCCGCTCTGCTTACATTCACACCCGCAGCCGATGCCGCGCCCGCAGACTCACCCATCGCGGTCGACGAATCGCTTGCGCTCAGTTATAGCCGCACGCTAAGCTCTGCGCCCATAGCCGCTGATCTCAACGCCGCCCGAGAATATGCAGATGAGCTGGAAGCAAGGTACGGCGTGGACATCCTGCTCTCATCGCAGTGCCGGGAGGCGGCGGAGCTTTGCGACCGCACAATAACACTGACAGACACGATGGATGCCGACGAGGAGCTTGGATCAATAAATACCGCACTGGATGCTCTGGCCCGTGTGCTCTCCCTGTACCCTGACGGGTTCTTTGCCCAATTCAAAAACGGTGCCGGTGACGGCGGTGTGCTGTTTCTGCTTGTAGGAAGCATAGACAGCAGCTACGGCGTGATCGGCTGCACATACGAAAACTACCTCTGGCAGTATATCGCGCTCGACGTGCGTATGAGCAACAGCCTGGACAGTCTGATCTGCCACGAGATATGGCACGCCACGGAAAACCACATTCTCTCGCAGAATTATGCGGCCTTTCCGCAGGACGCATGGGCCGCGCTGAATCCGGCGGGCTTTGAATACTACGGAGACGCGTCGCTCAGCGATCCCGACCAGCAGCACTGGACACTATATGACAATTCCGGCGACGGCGTCTACTTTGTTGACAGCTACGGCCGTGTCGACGAGCGTGAGGACCGTGCACGCATCATGGAATATTTCATGGTCCACGACGACGAGGCCAGACTGCTGATAGAATCGCCCGCGATACGTCAGAAGCTGCAGATGATGTGTGATGCCATACGCAGCTATTTCGACACGACAGGTTGGGGTGCGCTCCGCTGGGAGTCTTTGCTTTGAGCATCCCGCATCGGCGGCAGCCTTTAACAGCGGTGCTTCCCTTTTCATGTTGGGAAGCACCGCTGCGCATAAATCGAGGCTCCGCTTGACCTATGAAATACGCGGCCAAGGTCCATCCGGGCTCCGTCAAAATACCGCATCCGTCTGCAAAAAATCGTCAAAACGCACTTGACAAAAACGGGGCTTGTGATAATATATCTTTATTATTTTATATCATTCGGCTGTGACGAAAAGAGCCGGAGCAGGACTGCGCAGAGAGGGGCCGGGCGGTGTAAGGCCTCATGTCCGATACCGGCGGCCGTTTCCGAGCCTCCCCGGGATGACCGGGGCGTATGCCCGCGTTAAGGGCACCGGAGATGCCGCGATGCGGCAAATCAGGGTGGTACCGCGAAGGACTTTCGCCCCTGTGCTGGGCGGGGGTCTATTTTTTTGCCCGTTATTTTTATTCAGGAGGTACGATATGAACTGTCTGCGCTGCAATAGTGCTATGGACGACCTCGGCTGCGAGGAGATACAGCTTGGCCGCTACGGATTCTTTTCCGGGCATCTTAGCAATCTTTTCTCCGGCTCCATGGAGGTCAGGATATACTCTTGCCCCTGCTGCGGCAAAATGGAATTTTTCAACGCCGCTACAGAGCATGAAGAGAGCTTTTCCGAAAAGCTGAAGAAAAACAATTTGGAGGAAATATAAATGGAAAAGTACGGACTTAACCAGCTCAGAGAGATGTTTCTCAGCTTCTTTGAGACAAAGGGGCATCTTCGTCTGCCCAGCTTCTCACTCATCCCGCAGAATGACGCTAGCCTTCTGCTGATAAACTCCGGTATGGCGCCGATGAAGCCCTATTTCAAGGGCGAGCAGGAGCCTCCGCGCCGCCGCGTCTGCACCTGCCAGAAGTGCATCCGCACCGGTGACATTGAGAACATCGGCAAGACCGCCCGTCACGGCACTTATTTTGAGATGCTCGGCAACTTCTCTTTCGGCGACTACTTCAAGCACGAGGCCATAGCATGGAGCTGGGAGTTTCTGACCTCTCCCGACTGGGTCGGCATTGACCCCGACAGGCTCTACCCCTCCATATACGTTGACGATGACGAAGCTTTTGATATCTGGAACAAGGAGATAGGCATACCGTCCGAGCGCATATTCCGCTTCGGCAAGGAGGACAACTTCTGGGAGCACGGTGCCGGTCCCTGCGGCCCCTGCTCCGAGATATATTATGACCGCGGCCCCGAATACGGCTGCGGTAAGCCCGACTGCACCGTCGGCTGCGACTGCGACCGCTACATGGAGGTCTGGAACAATGTGTTCTCGCAGTTTGACAACGACGGCGAGGGACATTACACTGAGCTTGCGCAGAAGAATATCGACACCGGTATGGGTCTGGAGCGTCTGGCCGTCGTATGTCAGGGAGTCGACTCGCTGTTCGATGTCGACACCGTTATGAACATCACCCACAAGGTCAGCGAGCTGACCGGCGCGTACTACGGCAAGAGCCACAAGATGGACGTATCCCTGCGCGTCATCACCGATCACATCCGCTCCGCGACCTTCATGA
>CAKTNU010000228.1 GCA_934589325.1 uncultured Oscillospiraceae bacterium
GACGTATCCACCATGTGGCATAGGTGGAGAACTTATATCCCTTGTTGTAGTCAAATTTCTCAACAGCCTTGATAAGGCCGAGATTGCCTTCCTGAATCAGGTCAAGGAACAGCATGCCGCGGCCGACGTAGCGCTTCGCAATAGACACGACCAGGCGGAGGTTAGCCTCGGTCATACGGTGCTTGGCTTCCTCGTCGCCCTCGCTCATGCGCTTTGCAAGCGCGACCTCTTCGTCTGGCGTAAGCAGGGGGACCTTGCCTATCTCCTTGAGGTACATACGCACGGGGTCGTCGGTAGCGAAGCTGTCCATGAGAGAGTCGGTATCGTTTATCTCCTCCTCGGTGACCTCTTCTATCTCCTCAAGGCTCTCAATATCGGGCAGATCGTCAAGCGGTGGCAGCGCATCGACCGCAGAGATGTCGACGTCAATGTTGTTTGCCTCAAGCGTATCATAGAACTTGTCGATGACCTCGGAGTCAAGATTCATGTCCTCGAGACATTCCAGCTCCTTGGCGGTGAGCTTGCCGTTCTTCTTGCCCTTTTCGATAAGCTCGTTCAGGCGCTCCTCCGGGGTCTTGACCGGCTGCTCGGGTACGGGCTCTTTCTTCTTCGCGGCAGCCTTCTTCTTGGGCTTTGCCTCGGGTGCGGGCTCCGCATCGGCCAAAAGCTGGTCCGCCATTTCCTCAAGTTCTTTCTTAGTGTAGCTGCTTTCTTCTGCCATGATTTTATCCCTCATATCCTTTTCTTTCTCTGAGCTTATTCGCAAGCGCCCGCAGATCGCTGCTGTCGGCGGCAAGCTCCGTCTCATTTTTTATTTTGTTTATGTAATCCCGCATGGTCTGCTCCCCTTGAGAGAGCAGCTCGGGCTTCTGGAGTATACTGACGAGCAGGGATATCTCCTCTCCTGTCAGCGTGTCGCCCAATGTGGCGGCGGATACCGAATCGCCCCGGCGCAGACGCTCGAGTATAGCGGAATATATTCTGCCGAGCACCGGTGCGGTGAATTTCTCCGCCGGGGGCAGCTCCCGCATTTTCGCCAGCTCCGGTTCGAGATACAAAAGCCGTATCACACCCTCCTCGGCGACCGCCGAGGCCGGGTTTTCATATCGGAACTCCTTCTCCGCCGGTTGGCGCTGCCGCTCCGGGCGGCTCTGCTCGCAGTCGTTCGTGCGGCGTGCGCCGCTGAGCAGCCGCTTACGGCGCCGCTCGACCTCGGCCGCCACGACATCTGCCGCTACACCGGCAAGCGAAGCGACACGCATTGAATACACCTGACGCTCGACTGCTCCGGGCAGACGGGCGACAAGCTCCGTCGCTTCCTTCAGAAATTCGACCTTCTGCTCGTCTACGCTCAGATCATACTTCGCCGTGACAGCATGCAGCCGGTAGTCGACCTGATCCTCCGAGCCCTCGAGCAGATTGCGGAACGCGTCCGGACCCTTGAGCTTTATAAACTCGTCCGGGTCCTTCGCCCCTGTCATGCGCAGGACCTTGACCTTCACATCAAGCTTTTCAAGTATCCCGATGGCCCGCTGTGCGGCCTTGATCCCGGCACCGTCGTTATCGTAGGCAATGATGACCTCACTTTTATAGCGCGATATCAGCCGCGCCTGCTCCGGGGTCAGCGAAGTGCCGAGCGAGGCGACGGCAGAGTCGAACCCCGCCTGATGCAGCGAAACTACGTCTATATTGCCCTCTGAGAGAATTATATATCCGCTTTTTGATTTTTTAGCCAGATTCAGCGCGAAAAGGTTGCGGCTTTTGTTGAATACAAGTGTTTCGGGACTGTTCATATACTTGGGCTCGCCGTCGCCGATTATTCGGCCGGAAAAGCCGATAACATTGCCGCGCACGTCGATGACCGGGAACATAAGGCGGCTGCGGAAGGTGTCGTAAAATCCGCCGCTCTTGCCCTTGCGGACAAGCCCCGCATCAAACAGCTCAAAATCAGTGTAGCCCTTGGCCTTCATCGCATTGCGCAGGCTGTCCCAGGTATCGGGAGCGAAGCCGAGACCGAAGTTTGTGGCCGCGGCACGTCCGATGCGGCGGTTCTGCATATATTCAAGCCCTGCACGGCCCGCCGGGAGATACAGCTGCTCGTAAAAGAACCTCGCTGCATCTTTGTTGAGCGCCAGCATACGGGCGCGCTTTTGGCTCTCCTTATCGTTTTCCTCCTCGGGCATCTGCATGCCCGCACGTCGGGCAAGAAACTCTACCGCATCACGGAAGCCAAGGTTTTCTATCTCCATTATGAAGTTTATGACCCCGCCGCCCTTGCCGCAGCCAAAGCAGTGGTATATCTGCTTGTCGGGCGAGACGGAGAATGAAGGCGTTTTCTCGCTGTGGAAGGGGCATAGGCCGAACATATTCGACCCGCTTTTTTTGCTGAGCCGCACATAGCCGGACACGACATCCACTATGTCGTTGCGCTCCACAAGCTCGGTAAGGAAGCTCTCCGAAAAGGCCATGCGCCCACCTCCGATCCTGAATATTTATTTGACCGTCCACGCGAACGGGATGAACAGTTCGCCGTATTTCTCCATTGCGTACCCGTCGGTCATGCCGGATATGTAGTCCGTGGCGGCACGCTCTATGCCCTCGCGCTCGATGACGCCGCAGAAATCCTCCGGCAGCGCGTCGGGGTGCGCGGTATAATACTCATACAGGCGGCTCAATATGCCCTCGACCTTGCTCTCCTCGCTCTTGGCTCTCGGATTCGTGTAAACGTCAGAATACATGAAAGCGTGGAAGAAGTCAAACGTGCGCTGCATTTTGTCCGACATTTTCAGCACGCCGTCCGTACTGTTCTCGATGAGGTCGGTCAGGATCGAGTTTATTCTTTCGCTGTTGCGCTCGCCGCAGTTTTTACGGATAAGCTCCGGCACATCTGCATCGGTGAGTATTCCGGCGCGTATCGAATCATCCAGGTCATGATTGACGTAGGCAATACGGTCGCACAGGCGCACAGTCACGGCCTCGGGTATATCGTCCAGGGCGCCGTGCGTATGGTGCAGGATGCCCATGCGCGTCTCATAGCAGAGGTTC
>CAKTNU010000229.1 GCA_934589325.1 uncultured Oscillospiraceae bacterium
GGTCAACACCATCCCCGGCTTTACGCCGCACAGCCGCTTTCCCGGCATGATGCGCGCTGCCGGCATAGAGACGGAGCAGCTTGTGACGCGGCTCATAGAAGCGGCATTGGAGTGAGACATGGGCGTCAGAGAGAGAATCATCGACATTTCCCGCGGCGACGGCCTGCGGCACTTCTGGCGGCTGTACGCGATGCAGCGCCGGGCGCGGCTCCGCCCTGTCCGCGACCTGCTCACCTTCCTCATGTGCCGCAGTGCGCACAGGCACGGCGGCTACATCGGCCCGGGAGCGGTAATTGAGGGCATCCCCTCCCTGCCGCACGGACTGCACGGCGTGTTCATCTCGCGCTATGCCGTCATCGGCAAGGGCTGCCGCATATATCAGAACGTGACGATCGGCGAGGTGGACGGCAGGGCGCCGAGCATCGGCCGCGGCTGTCTCATCGGTGCGGGCGCGGTGCTCATAGGCGGCATACGCGTCGGCGACGGGGCAAGGATCGGCGCGGGTGCGGCAGTCTGCACCGATATACCGGCGGGCGGCACGGCCGTATCACAGCCGGCGCGGATCATCGTGAGGAGGGACGAGGATGAAGAGCTTTGAGCGGGGCCGCGCATGGATAGAGCTTGACATGGCGGCGCTGAAGGTCAACACCGCCGCCATGAGCTCCATTCTGCCGCCGGGCTGCCGGCTGATGCCAGCGGTCAAGGCCGATGCATACGGCCACGGCGCGGCTTTGATAGCGCCGGAGCTCCAGCGGCTCGGAGTGGACGCGTTCTGCGTCGCCTCCGCCGAGGAGGGCGCAGAGCTGCGCGGAATAGGCGTGACCGGCGAGATACTGGTGCTGGGCTGGACGCATCCGGAGAATTTCCGGCTTCTGAAGGAGTACTCCCTGACGCAGACGGCCGTCGACTGCGCCTATGCGCGCCTGCTCGACGGCTATGGCGGGGAGCTGACGGCGCATCTTGCGATAGACACGGGGATGCACCGGCTCGGCGAGCCGTGCATGAACACGGCGGAGATACTGTCCGCGTTCTCGCTGCCGCACTTGCGCATCACGGGCGTATTCACGCATCTCTGCGCAGACGATACGCTGTCCGCCGCAGACGCCGCCTACACCGAGAGGCAGGCATCCGCGTTCAGATGGCTGCTGTCGGAGCTGCACAGGCACGGCGTGTTTCCGAAGGCGCACATTCTGGGCAGCTACGGGCTGATAAACTACCCGCAGTACGGCGGCGACTATGCGCGAGTCGGCCTTGCACTCTTCGGCGTGCTGAGCCGCCGTGAGGATGTCCCGCTCTGCCCGGTGCGGCTGCGGCCGGTGCTGTCGCTCCGGTCGCGGGTCTCGTCTGTGAGGACGGTAGCTGCCGGAGAGTGCGTCGGCTACGGACTTGCGTACACCGCCGGATCCGAGAGGCGCATAGCCTCGGTCGGCATCGGCTATGCCGATGGCGTACCGCGCAGCCTCTCCTGCGGCGCGGGCAGCGTGCTCATCGCCGGCCGGCGTGCGCCGATAGTCGGGCGCGTGTGCATGGATCAGCTGATGGCCGACGTGACGGACATCCCCGGCGTGCAGCCGGGAGACATAGTCACGCTGATAGGGCGCGACGGCGGCGAGGAGATCAGCGCCTACGACCTCGCCGAGGCCGACGGAACGATAACGAACGAGATCCTTAGCCGTCTCGGGCGGCGTCCAGCACGTATCAGGGTATAAGAAAATATCTGGTGATCTAAGGATCACCAGATATTTTTATCTTATTCTCTCTATTCTCTTTGCGGGGGTGCCGCTCTGATTCACGAGCAGGGGCACACGCTCTATTATCAGCGACGAGGTATCGAGGCCGTACCACTGCGCCTTGGAGCCCGCAAGGTGGCGTATCGCGTACTTCACGTTCAGCACCATCTCGTCGGCGCTGGTGAGGCCCGTCTTGGGCGGCACGACCTTATGCAGTATGCAGAACTTGAAGTTGCCGACATCCGACCGGCCGTAGATGGAATGGCGCTTATCCTGCGGCGGCAGTTCGCCGCTGGCAAGCAGGTCGGAGACTATCTGGCGCAGGTAGACGTTGACGCGCTGATGATCCTTGAAGCCGAGGTGCAGGCGGACGCGGAAGATGTAATCCGTGCCGTAGGTCTCGACCTCGTAGCGCATCACGCTCGGCTCGTCATGCACGGTGGCGCTGATGAACCAATAGGCCGAGGCGCGCTTTGCGTCCTTATCGAGTATGGAATAGAGTATATCTCGGTCGATGCTGTCGAAATCACGGCTGTTGTCGAGATAAACAAGGTTATGGGTCAGGCGGGGTATGCCCGTGTCGTCATGCAGCTCGCCGAGGGGCTTTACAAAGTCCGCAAAGTGCAGCGGTACGCAGTACTGCCGCTCAAGCTGGGTCCCGCGGTGCCAGACGAGCATGATGAGGAAGAGCACCGTCGCCATGATGACCGCAACATAGCCGCCATGGACGAACTTGCCGAGGCTGGAGACGAAGAACACCGCCTCGATAGCGCCGAAAACAACGAGGACGACCAGTGCCAGCAGCTTCTTGCCGCATATCCGCCAGAGGTACACCGCAAGCAGCAGCGTGACCGTGAGCATCGAGACCGTGATCGCGAGGCCATAGGCCGTCTCCATGCGGCTGCCGGAGCGGAACAGCAGCACGATTATTATGCAGCCGACCATCAGCACGCGGTTGACGGCCGGGATATACAGCTGACCCTTTGTATCCGCCGGGTACTTGACCTCGAGATGCGGCAGCAGGTCGAGGCGTATCGCCTCGGACACAAGCGTGAACGAGCCGGTTATCAGCGCCTGAGACGCGATGACGGCGGCCGCGGCGCCGAGGACGACGGCCAGCGGGCGCAGTGCCTCGGGCAGCATCTGGAAGAAGGGGTTGAGCATCTCGATGCTCTGAAGCTCCGCGTCGCCCTGATTGCAGATGAGCCACGCGCCCTGGCCGAGATAGTTGAGTATCAGGCATATCTTCACGAACGGCCACGTGATATAGATATTGTCCGCACCGACGTGACCCATGTCGGAG
>CAKTNU010000230.1 GCA_934589325.1 uncultured Oscillospiraceae bacterium
GAGTACTAAAGAGATCAACCCGCGCACTATGGAGTCGAAGCTCGTTGACGGGCTGTACTTTGCCGGTGAGGTACTGGACATCGACGGCTACACGGGCGGCTTTAATCTCCAGATCGCATGGTCGACCGGATATGTTGCCGGAAATTCAGTACTTAAAGACGAATATTGATGTGAATATCACACCGCGGAACAGCATGGAGGAACATAAATGAACGGATTTAATTCGATAGCTATTGACGGCCCCTCCGGAGCCGGAAAAAGCAGTCTGGCACGCAGACTCGCAAAGGAGTTGGGCTTTATCTATGTCGATACAGGCGCGATATATCGCTGCGTCGGCCTTGCAGCATACCGCCGCGGACTTGACACAAAGAACGCGGATGCGATAACTGCCATGCTGCCGGAAATAAAGATAGAGATGCGCTATAATGCGGAGGGTGAACAGCGTATGTTCCTCGACGGCGAGGATGTGTCGGCCGAGATCCGGCTGCCGGAAGTATCGATATGTGCATCAAACGTTTCGGCACTTCCGGCGGTGCGCGCATACCTGCTGGAGATGCAGCGCCATATGGCGAGAACGCATAACGTCATTATGGACGGCCGTGATATCGGTACCGTCGTGCTGCCGGACGCGGAGCTGAAAATATTCCTGACGGCTAACGCCGAGGCGCGTGCGCAGCGGCGTCTGCTCGAGCTTCAGGGCAAGGGGATTGAAGCCGATTACGCCGAGGTCCTGCGTGATATCGAGTACAGGGACAGGCAGGACAGCGGCCGCAAGACCGCACCGCTCAGAGCTGCAGACGATGCCGTCCATGTTGATACCAGCAGCATAGATTTTGAGCAGAGCGCGGCATTGCTGCGCGGTATAGTCAGGGAGCGGCTTGGCTTATGAAAAGGCTGATAGTTGCAAAGAGCGCGGGTTTCTGCTTTGGTGTGAGCCGTTCGGTCAGAATGGCAGAGGAGCTGCTTGGCTCCGGCGAAAAATGCAGCAGTCTGGGCGAGCTTATCCATAACGCCGATGTGGTCGCCGAGCTTTCCGGGCGCGGACTGCGGCTAATAAATTCGCCTGAGGAGGCGCTGCCGGGGGAAAACGTCATTATCCGGGCGCACGGAGTCTCCAGAGCGGTACAGCAGGCACTTGAGCGGAGCGGGGCAAAGATAGCTGATGCGACCTGCCCTAAGGTCAAGAATATTCACGCCATAGTCGAAAATGCCGCTGCTGAAGGGCGCTTCGTCATCATCATAGGTATGCGCCGCCACCCGGAGGTAGAGGGGATATGCGGCTGGTGCGGAGCGCACGAGGTGTTTGAGTCGGCCGCTGAATTGGAGCATTGGCTTGTGCAAAATCCTGATTTTTGGGACAAACCTCTAACTGTTGTCGTGCAAACCACTCAGACACACGGTAATTTTACCGAATGTTGCAATATCCTAAAAAAAAGGTGTACAAATCTGAAAATATCTGATACAATATGTTCTGCTACGTCTGCGCGGCAGCAGGAGGCTGAGAAGCTGGCCTCCGAATGTGACGCAATGGTGGTTATCGGCGGAAAGCACAGCGCCAACAGCCTGCATCTTGCCCAGATATGCTCTGAGCATTGCGGCTGTGTCCAGTTCATAGAGAAGTGTGATGAACTGGATATGGACAAGGTTACGGACGCGGATACTGTCGGGCTCACAGCGGGGGCATCAACGCCGGCGTGGATAATTAAGGAGGTAAGAAACAAAATGAGCGATGAAATCAAAGTTGAAGAATCCGCAGTCGAGGCAGAAAAGTCCTTCGACGAAATGCTGGAGGAGACTCTCAAAACTATATATAATGGAGATAAGGTAACCGGACATGTTGTCGCAATCACCGGTACCGAGATCAGCGTTGACCTCGGCACCAAGTATTCCGGCTTTATTCCCACTTCCGAGTTCACCGACGACGGCGTCAAGGTCGAAGACGTTGTCAAGGTCGGCGACACCATTGAAGCAGTTGTTGTCAGAGTCAACGACGTTGAGGGTACCGTTATGCTCTCCAAGAAGCGCCTTGACGCTGCAAAGAGCTGGAACGATGTTGAAGAGGCTGCCGAGTCCGGCGCCGTTCTCGAGGGCGTCGTCTCCGGTGAGAACAAGGGCGGCGTTGTCGTCAATGTCAAGGGCGTGAGCGTGTTTGTTCCCGCATCCCAGACCGATCTGCCGCGTGACGCAGAGCTGAGCCAGCTCATCAAGAAGACCGTCCGCCTCAAGATAACCGAGGTCAATAAGGCCCGCAAGAGAGTTGTCGGCTCCATCCGTCGTGTCGCTCAGGCAGAGCGCCGCGAGCGCATCGAGAACATCTGGAACGAGATCGAGGTCGGCAAGAAGTATCACGGTGTTGTCAAGTCCCTCACCAGCTACGGTGCATTTGTTGATATCGGCGGCATTGACGGTATGGTACATGTCTCCGAGCTCAGCTGGAGCCGCATCAAGCAGCCCTCCGAGGTCCTCTCCGTTGGTGACGAGGTCGATGTTTACGTCATCAGCTTCGATAAGGAGAAGCGCAAGATATCCCTCGGCTATAAGGATCCCAACGGCAATCCCTGGACCGTGTTCACCAACACCTACGGTGTCGGCAGTGTTGCAAAGGTCACCATCGTCAAGCTCATGCCCTTCGGCGCATTTGCAGAGGTTCTGCCCGGCGTTGACGGCCTGATTCACATCTCCCAGATAGCCAATCGCCGCATCGGTAAGCCCGAGGACGTCCTGTCCGTCGGAGATGTTGTCGATGCAAAGATCACTGCGATCGACGATGAGAAGCACAAGATATCTCTCTCCATCCGTGCCCTGTCCGAGCCCGCACCTGCTGCGGTCGAGGAGGAAGAGGATGAGGCAGAGGAGCCCGCAGAGGATGCTCTCGTTTACGAAGTCTCCGCTACCGGCGAGGCTACCGGCATCGCTCCCGACGAGGACTAATTCCATAAACATCAAAAGCCTTGGCGATTTATACCCGCCAAGGCTTTTTTATATTGATGCTGTGCAGCATCGGACTTGGGCCTGCTGCTTGAGCATAAATG
>CAKTNU010000231.1 GCA_934589325.1 uncultured Oscillospiraceae bacterium
GAAGATAGGGGTCAGCAGCGCGACGGTACCGATGAAGGACACGGGGATGCGCCAGGAGATTATCTTGCGGCAGATAAGGTAGATACCGCCGACGAGTAGAGCAACTTTGCTTGCCTCGCCGAAGCAGCCGGGCATGATGCCGAGGAACATGTTGAGATAGCTGTAGTAGCCGGGCATGGGCTGACCGGAGTACAGATAGGTCATCGGAGTAGCCATGGTCACGCCGTCTACGGTGGTGACGTTCATACCGGCCATTGCGGAGGGGATCGTCCACTCGGTCATGATGACCGCGTAGGACGCGATGAGGAACGCACGGCCTGCGAGAGCCGGGTTCAGGAAGTTCTTGCCGATGCCGCCGTAAAGCTGCTTGACAACGATTATTGCAAAGAAGTTGCCTATAAGGGGCAGCCACCACGGGGAGCTTGCTGGAAGAGTCATCGCAAGGAGCATACCGGTCAGCAGCGCGGAGCAGTCGCCGATAGTGTCGGGCTTCTTGAGCAGCTTGCGGTAAGCCCACTCGTAGAACACGGCCGAGAGCATGGACACTGCGACCATGAGAACCGGCTTCATGCCAAATTCCCAGGTAGCCATTGCCAGCGACGGCAGCAGAGCCAGCATCACGTTTATCATGATGCGGCGGGTATCCATACCCGTCCTTACCTGCGGCTGGTATGCCACGTCAAGGACGATTCTTTCTTTTTTCTCGCTCATTATTTCTGTGCCTCCTTTGCTGCTTTCGCCTCAGCCGCGGCCTTTTCCTTTGCAGCTTTTGCCTGGAACATAAGCTTTGCGGTCTTGAAGGCATGGGTAAGGGGCATCCTAGCGGGACAGTTGAACGCACAGCTTCCGCATTCAAAGCAGTCCGTGATATGATACTTCTGCATCATCTCGTAGTCGCCCTTGTTGTAGTACATGTACATGAACACGGGCTCGAGGTTCATCGGACATACGGTTATGCACTTGCCGCAGCGGATGCAGGTGGGATGCTCGACATGTCTGTCCTCTTCTTCGGTGAAGAACAGCACGCCTGCCGTGCCCTTGATGGTGGGGGCGGCAAAATTGGTCGCGCAGATGCCCATCATCGGGCCGCCGAGGACTATCTTGCGCGGGGTCTTTACAAAGCCGCCGCACTGCTCGGCCAGATACTCAAACGGAGTGCCGACGCGGGTAAGCGCGTTGACCGGAGCCTTGAGTGCGCTGCCTGCGACCGTGACGATACGCTCGATGACGGGCTTGCCCTCATAGCATGCCTGATATATCGCGTATGCGGTACGGGTGCTTACAACGTTGCAGCCTACACCGGAGGGGATGCCGCCGGGCTTGACCTCACGGCCGGTAACGGCCTTGACCTGCATCTTCTCGCCGCCCTGAGGGTACTTGACCTCTTCGGGCACGATCTCGATGCCGTAGTTCTCGGGATGAAGGGAGTTCAGAAGGTCAATGGCGTCCTGCTTGTTCTTCTCTATGCCGTAATAGCAGTGGTCAAGGCCGCTGGCAATACGGATAAGCTGGATGCCCTTGAGGAGCTGCTCGGGGAAATTGAGCATGGTGAGGTGATCGCCATTGAGGTACGGCTCGCACTCTGCGCCGTTGATGATGAGCTTGTCGACCTTGCCGAGACCGCCGCGGATCTTGAACGCGGTCGGGAACATAGCGCCGCCCATGCCGACAACGCCGGCCTCACGGATGCGGTCAAGTATCGCATCGGGATCCTTGAGCTGCTCTTCGGTCAGGGGAGCCATATCATCGCAGGGAGTGTCGAGGCCGTCATTCTCGATGACGACTGCCATTATCATGTCTCCGAGGGGATGCGGTCTCGGCTCGACGGCGACGACCTTACCGGAAACGGAGGCATGGACGGGCGCGGAGACGGGCGCGGGATTCTCGCCTATCTTCTGACCCATTTTTACATAGTCGCCCACGCTGACAAGGGGCTTGCAGGGAGCGCCTATGTGCTGAGCCATAGGAATGACTACTTGCGGCGGCGGGGCGATCACGGTCACCGGAATTTCCGGCGCCTTCATGTAATTGGGATGAACGCCGCCTTTGAATGTATGAGACATTAGCTTCACCTCGTTATAATATCGCTTAATGATAATATCACAAACAGTCACAAAATGTCTACCCAAAATGGTGCAAAAACCGTCGTTTTTGATAGATAACTTATTAACAAGCCTGTTATTTGCTTGACGATGCATTAATAATTTACTGTTTTTGTTATATTTTGCATCATTATGAATTTTTTGTGCTCTTTTTGGATTAATGTTATATTTTTGACTTAATTCAGCTGATTTTTTGTGTACGCAGTGCAAAGTCTGCTTTTATACAGATGCAGTTCAGTATATGGTACAAGCCGCCGGAAAAGACGCGGCGCATACACACATCCTGCCGGGACACGGCTGCCGGCGCTGCCGCATTGCGGAGCAGACATACCCGGCTCACTCCGCAAAATTAGGGCTGAATGCCGCATAAAACGGCGCAGGGTATTGCTCCCTGCGCCGTTTATATGGTGTTCACTTTTTCTGTCTCACTCTGCGGTCATATCGGCGGCGATAGCCTCGGCTATCGCATCCAGCTCGGCAAGCTGCTCCTCAGCAAGGGACGAGCGTACAGTGACGTTTTCGCCTATGAACTCGCACTTCTTGAGCCCTGAAAGCAGCTCACGCATCTGCTTGCCGCTCGTCGGCGCCCAGCTTCCGTTTTCCAGAATAGCGATCCTGCGGTTCTGGAGATTATGGTTGACGATATCGTGCAGCAGGCTCTCCATCGTGACGAATATTCCGGCGTTATAGGTAGTCGCGGCAAAAACGAGGTGACTGCAGCGGAATGCATCGGAAAGTATATAGCTTGCAGGCGTGACAGAGGTATCATACATCCGGACGCGCACACCGCGCTCGACAAGCTTCGCGGCAAGGATGTTCGCAGCGTTTTCCGTGTGCCCGTAGACTGACGCATAGGCAAGCATGACACTGTTTTCCTCCGGGGTGTAGCTGCTCCACTTGAGGTATTTGTTCAGGTACCGGTCAAAATC
>CAKTNU010000232.1 GCA_934589325.1 uncultured Oscillospiraceae bacterium
AGTGCTTCCACTATCGCCTGCTTTTCGCTAAGAACCTTTGCGTTTGGCATGTGTGTTTTTCACCTCCACACGAATGATGGTCACGCTCATAAAGAAAACCCTTGCATCCTAAGACGCAAAGGCACATAACAATCACATAAAATTGTTGATGTCCTCGGCAGGATTTACAGCCTGAGCCACCTGCTGTCTTCGGAGCGCTCTAATATAATACTATACTCCCTGCTTTGTGTCAAGCGTTTTTTGCTGATTTTCCGGGCTTTTTTGCCGGGGTATCAAATCCGCCGTCCCGGGAAATACTATCTCCACGTCCAAAAACAGGACAGATAGGAGACAGTATGCAGGGAAAAGTCGAAATATGCGGCGTAAACACTGCGCGCCTGCCGGTTCTCAAGGGTGCCGAAACTCGCGCACTGCTGGAAAAGGCTCACGCTGGAGACGGCTCCGCACGCGAAGAGCTCATCTCAGGCAATCTGCGGCTGGTGCTGTCGGTGGTACAGAAATTCGCCGGGCGCGGAGAGAGCATGGACGATCTGTTTCAAGTGGGCTGTATCGGGCTCATCAAGGCTATAGACTGCTTTGATCTGAACCAGAATGTGCAGTTTTCCACCTACGGCGTGCCCATGATCGCAGGCGAGCTGCGCCGTTTTCTGCGTGACCACAGCGCGATACGCGTTTCACGCTCAATGCGGGACACGGCGTACCGGGTGCTGCAGGTCAAGGAGAAGCTCATCGCCGAAAACGGCCGCGAGCCGGACGTAGAGACAATAGCAAAGGCCCTCGGCATCCGACGGGAGGAGGTCGTCTTCGCTATGGACGCGATATGCGACCCGGTATCGCTCTATGAGCCTGTGTTCAGCGACGCCGGTGAAAACACCTGTGTCATGGATCAGATCGGCGATACGCGCAATACCGACGAGCATTGGCTCGAGCAGATAGCGCTTCAGGAGGCAATGCATCGTCTGACTGACCGCGAGAAGCGCATACTCGCCCTGCGCTTTTACGACGGCAGGACGCAGATGGAGGTCGCAAAGGAGGTCGGCATCTCGCAGGCGCAGGTGTCCCGGCTGGAGAAAAATGCAATAAATCAGATAAAGAAGAATATCACGGCTTAATCTCTTCCGTTTTTATCCGCCGCTCCGCATCGGTCAGCGTTTTTGATCCGACAGCAACAGCGTGTTGCTTGTCCGCAAAGGGTTTCTGTGGTATAGTTGCATCAAAAGGGGGATACACATGGATACAAAGGATGTTTTATACAGTCTGCGAACGGAAAGAGGACTGTCACAGGACGAGCTGGCCGAAAAGATATTTGTCACAAGGCAGGCCGTGTCACGCTGGGAGAACGGCGAAACAACGCCTAATGTTGAGACTCTGAAGCTGCTTTCAAGGTTCTTCGACGTTTCCATCAACACGCTGCTTGGTTCCCCGAGACAGCTTATCTGCCAATGCTGCGGCATGCCGCTTGACGATTCCACGACATGCAGGGAGCCTGACGGTTCCTTCAACGAGGAATATTGCAGATGGTGCTATGCCGACGGCGAATTCAAATACAGCAGCAAGGAACATCTGATCGATTTCTGCGTGGAGCACATGGCAAATGAGAATTGGCCGGCAGAGCAGGTCCGCGCCCATATGGAAGCCGTGGTGCCGAACCTGAGGCACTGGAAGAAATGATCCGGCGGTGCCCGGACGAGTCTATGTTAAAACAGCTTCTCCTCCGCATTGAACACGGAGGAGAAGCTGTTTTTATTCTGTGCACGCTGTTATTTCCGTTTTATGCTGCGGCCGCGGCCTTCCTGCTGCCAAAGCGCTGCCACGCGAACACCGCGGCGAGAAGCGCAAGACCGATTATATCGGTCACAAGCGTAGGATCCATCATCAGGAGCCCGCCTGCAGCGGCAAGGATGCGAACGATGGGATTCATCTGCCTGAGCAGATGGCCGTTTATCGCGGCGGCAACGCCGAAGATGCCGAGGAACGAGGTAATGACTATCTGGATTATAGACAGCGCGGACACGTCGATGAGCAGCATAGCGGGATTCATGCAGAAGATATACGGCACTATGAAAGCTCCTATGGCAAGCTTCGTGGCGTTTACGCCGGTTTTCATCGGGTTGCCCTTTGCGATAGCCGCGCCCGCATAGGCCGCCAATGCGACGGGAGGCGTTATGTCGGCGACAATGCCGAAGTAGAACACGAAGAAATGCGCTGCCACCTTAGGCACGCCGATGGTAATGAGAATAGGTGCACAGGTGGAAGCCATGATGCAGTAATTCGCGGTAGTGGGGACGCCCATACCGAGGATGATGCAGCATATCATGGTCAGGAACAGAGCGACCATGGTCGGGCTTATGATGGTCACGCCCTGGCTTATGGATACGACGGCGGATATCATCTTGGAGGCAAGCCCGGTCGCGGTAATGCAGCCGGATATGACGCCCGCCATCGAGCAGGCAACTGCGACGGTGATGGTGCCCTTGCCGCCAGCCTCGAGCGCTTCGAGGATACGGCCGAAGGTTATAGGGTCGTCACGGTCTATTATGCTGACGACTATGGCAACAAGTATCGCAACGGTAGCGGAATAGGCCATGGTGCGGGTGCCGGTCGTGACGAGCCACACGAGCACCACCAGCGGCAGCAGCAGATATATCTTGCCGAGCAGCTTGGAGAACTTGGGCAGCTCATCGCGGGGGATGCCCTTGAGCCCGAGCTTCTTGGCCTCAAGGTGGACAGCGACAAATATGCCGGTAAAATACAGCACCGCCGGGAGGATCGCACGGAGCGCAACCTCGGCATAGGTCACGTTCATGTATTCGGCCATCAGGAATGCGGCCGCGCCCATGATTGGAGGCATTATCTGGCCGCCGGTGGAGGCTGCCGCCTCGACCGCGCCCGCAAATTCGGGCTTGTAGCCGGTTTTTTTCATCATGGGTATCGTGACGGAGCCGGTGGTGACGGTGTTGCCGACGGAGGAGCCGGAGACCATGCCGC
>CAKTNU010000233.1 GCA_934589325.1 uncultured Oscillospiraceae bacterium
GTGCGCAGGTCAACCCCGGCACGGTACAGGTTGGTGGCGTAGGTGTGGCGCAGCATATGAGCGTGGATGGGCAGGGGGAAGTGCGGCTCCACGTAGTTTGTCCACATCTTCCGGTAGGCGGACTGGGTCATAATCTGGCCGCGGGCGTTGGGGACAACGTACTCGCTGGCGCGTGGCGTTTCGGCCAGTATGAGGCGCAGCGCGGCGGGGATGGGCACGATGCGGTTGGCCGAGGGGCTTTTTAACTCCATGCTCGGGTCATGGCGGTTGCTGCCTGCTGGAAAGCTCACCGCACGCGCCACAATCAGCCCGGCGGGACCTATGTCCGTCCAGCGCAGGCCCAGGGCCTCTTCCCGGCGCAGGCCGCAGTAGATGCATAGCGCGCAGAACGCACGCGCCCGCGGCTCTGTGACGTCCTCCAGCAGGCGGGTGTACTCGGCAGGGGTGAGATATTCCTTGCGCTTTGGCTTGGCGTGGCGCGTGATTTTCAGGCCCTCGGTGGGGTCGCTGCTGATGAGGTGGTTTTGCCGGGCGCTGGTGAAAATCTGCCGGGCCGTTATCAACACTTTGTGCTGCAGGCTCTCCGACAGATCGGCCACGCCTGACAGCACCCGGCGGATGTGAACCGGACGCACGGCGCGCAGTTCCATGTTGCCGATGATGTCCATGATGTGCAGGTTGTAGGCGTCCCTGTACATCCGCACGGTGGCGGGGCGCAGGTCTGACTTGTAGGTCGTGAGCCAGATCTTGGCCCATTCTCCCACGGTTGTAGTATCGCCGACCTCTAAGCCGGCGTCATCGTCCGCCATGGCCCGGCGGGCGGCGGCGTTGACCTCGGCCTGGGTCCTGCCGTAGACCATCTTTGTTTTGCCGTTTGACAGGATAACGCGGCGCTGGTAGCGGCCGTCCTTGCGTTTTTTTAGTGCCATTTTGACAAAAATCCCCCGTAGTACTTGTGTCAAGTGCCCGGCGGGTGTTATAATACGAGTGCTGGGTCGTATTGTGTCCACGCCGGACACGCGATTCTATAAGCCTGTGGTGCTGGTAACACCGCGGGCTTTTTTTATTTACGCAACGTCGTCGGCTGCGTTGTAGTAGACAACGCCATCCACAACAGAGACAAGGGTTTTATCCGGGCTGAGGTCGTTGAGCACCTGAACGATGAAAACGATATCATCACGGCCCAGGTCGTGAGCGGAGTCCTTTAGCTGGTTGCACATGGCCACCTGATTCTGGACGAGTTCATCCCACGACGCTTTAGAGTCGGCGTCCCCGGCGGCTACCAGGGTGTAGGCGGCGGCGATGCCGTTCTGCTTGATGTTGACGGTGATGATGTCGCCGTCAACGGTGACGTCCACGTCGTCGAAATTGTCCTTGGTTGCCAGTTTTACGAGAGACGCAACAGACTCGGTGGTCACTTCGGCGGTGCTGGACGCCTCGGGCGCGGCGGTGGGGGCCTCGGTCGGCGCGGCGGTGGCGGTGACTTCCGGGGCTGCGGTGGGGGCCGGGTCGGCGTCGTCCTTTTTACCGATGAAGTTGCCGATAACGCTGAGCACGATCAGGATGACGATGATGCCCAGGCAGCCGTTGGCCTTTTTCTTGTTGTCGGCAGACTGGTTATTTTCGGGTGCAGGGATTGTGGACATGGTGAACCTCCGTTGATTTGACAGATTTTTTATATGTGGCAGGGTATGATAGAGTTATACCCTGAACCACAAAACTTGACAACAATTTTGTTTAAATTGTGAATTTACATACAACTGTAAGTTGTTTATAATAAAATAAACGAAAGGGGGATACTACATAATGACAAAGGACGAATATGTGGCCGCTGTAGAAGAATGGATTAAGGCGGCCACGAAAAAGCAGGCCCGCTTAATTTGGGTGTTTGTAAAAAATTACCTTAAAAAGTGAGCTTGCCAAAGAGCGGGAGCGCTACGCGCTGCCCTCTTCTTTTTTTGTCAGACGCTCGGCCATTCTTTCCAGCAGCTTCCACTCTTCGGGCGTCAGGTCGGCCAGCAGCTCAACCATGCGGCGCTTAAAAGGATCGCTGTCATCGGCGACCAGACTGCCGACAAAGGCAGCGAGCTTTTCGTCCTGCGGGTTAAACATCTCGCCCTCACCGGTGCGCAGCCAATTTTCGTTGACGTTAAATTCGCGGCAGATTGCGCGGATGACGGCATCCGATGGTGTACGCAGGCCTATTTCATAGTTACCGATAGTGTTTGCTTTGACGCCGACCTGTTCGCCAAATTCCAACTGCGTAAGCCCTAAGGACTTACGCAGTTCTTTAATGCGTTCGTTCACAAGATCACCTCCTTTGGATTGACTTAATTATAGCACATAAACCCCACATAGTCAATATTTTTTGCAAAAGTGTGATAAAAAGTGTTGACAATACCCACGACGTGATGTATAATAATCACAGAGTCAAGAACGAACCGCCACACAGGAGGTACCCAAAATGTACGAGATCGTCAAAACCGTCAACGGCCTGAATATCACCCGCATGCGCGGCACGCGCGGCTACTATTACGTCAACATCCGCGAGGATGACGGCCGGGGCTTTAAAGAGTTCCACACCTTCCACACCATCAAAGCGGCGGCGGCCTTCTGCGAGGCTATCACCGCTCAATAATCTGCCGAAACGCCCCGGCGGGGCGTCAGCCGGGAATGGCCGCCCGGCTCTGATGATGGCAGGCCGCGAAAGGAGAGAGCAAAATGGCAAAACGCAAGAGCAAACCGAACCCGGCCATGTATGGGGTAGACCAGCAGGACGCCGAACGCGCCGAGCGCATTATTGAAATGTGCCGCGGCATGGACGAAAAAGACCTTGCTAAGATGGCAAACGCTGCGACCGCAATCAAGCTCGTTCGCGGCCTGACCGACAGCTTGACCGCATAAAGGGGGCCTGAAAATGAAGCGTAAAACCGCAATCAAATTTATGATGAGCGCTTGCTGTAAAAAAATGGATCGGAACACGGTAAC
>CAKTNU010000234.1 GCA_934589325.1 uncultured Oscillospiraceae bacterium
ACATTGAGCATAAGCGACCTGATATAGTCGCCTTTTATCAGCAGGAGTATTGCCGCCACCGGCATTATCACTAACCCTAGGCCGCAGTTGAGCATATAGTTCGGGCTGGAGGTGAAGCGCGCAAGCTCCTTGGCGAGCATGGCGCCCGGTATGGAGCGCTGCTTTGCCGCGGTCTCACGGTATTTTACCTTCTCGGTGCTGCCAGTAGCCGTTGCGATCCTGAGGAAGCTGCGAGACAGGACATACCATGTAAGACCGAACAGAGCAAGAATGACCGCTGCCGTAACGAGCATGGAGCCCCAGTCGCCGCATGCTGCCCGGCCGAACAGATACAGAGGATAGGCTCCGGATATGACCTTCGTACCGACTGTGCCCATATTCATCAGCAGCTGCTGTATCAGGTCAGATGCACGGAAGCAGGCGAAATAATAAACAGCGAAAAATACGAGCGAGACGATAACGGTGATAATGCTCTTATTTTTCAGCTTCAGACTGATCTTCGCCACGGCCCAGCCCAGCACGCAGGACAGTACAAGAACAAAAATCGAGATGAGCAGCAGCGCAATAACAGAGCAGACAACGGCCGACACCGTTACCGGAGTCACGATCCAGTAGACAATGGTCGCAGGGACAAATATGACCGACGAATACATGAGCCCCATAAGATATACGCTCAGCAGACGGGAGGTCATTATTATATTCACCGGGATGGGCATCGAGAGCAGCAGGTCATTATCCTTTGCCAGATACAGCCCTGAATATGTATTGAACACGCTGCCGAACGCGCCGAGAAACACGGCAAGAAGCCCCATAAATACAAAGTACAGCCAATCCATGCCGGCTGCGTTCATCGGCTCGCATAGCAGCAGAGACAGCCCCGTGAATATTCCGCCGAGGAGCACGACCATAAGGAGCACAAACACGGCAATGAACATGGCGGTCGACAGTGCCGAACGCTTCTTGTTCTTCTTAGCGTCATAGAAATAGCTGCGGAATATCTCCATGAGCTGCTTGTTTACAAGCGTTTTCAGCATGATTTGTCCTCCAATTCAAGAAAGACGTCCTCGAGGCTGTCGTCGCCCTTGACTTCGTCCATCGTACCTGCGCGGATGAGCTTGCCGGACTTGATTATCGCGACTTTGTCGCACAGCTTTTCCGCGACCTCGAGCACATGAGTTGAGAAGAATATGGCGCCGCCGTTGTCGCAGACCTCGCGCATCATACCCTTGAGAATATGGGCGGCTTTCGGGTCAAGGCCCACAAACGGTTCATCCATTATGATGAGCCGCGGCTCGTGAAGCCACGCTGAGATTATCGCAAGTTTCTGCTTCATACCGTGTGAATATGCGGCTATGGGCTGTGCAAGGTCACCGGTAAGCTCGAATATATCTGCGTATTTTCTTATACGCTCCTGACGTGTCTCCGCGCTGACGCCGAATATGTCTGCAACAAAGTTGAGATACTTTATCCCGCTCATATATTCGTACAGGTCGGGGTTATCGGGTATGTATGCAAGCTGCTTCTTACATGCAAGAGGGTCTGCCTTTATCGAAATGCCGCCAATCTTTATCTCGCCGGAATCAAACTGCTGTATTCCGACGACGGATTTCAGCGTTGTTGTCTTGCCGGCTCCGTTATGACCGATGAAGCCATATATCTCGCCCGGCGCTATATGCAGTGACAGGTCGTCAACGGCTTTTTTCTCCCCAAACGTCTTTGTAAGATGTTCTATATACAGCATCTTCTTCACGCCTCCGTAATCTATATTTCTCTTGAGCATAAAGCTCAGATATCATTACCCTTTTGAAGACTAAGAAAAGCGGAGCCTACATTCACTGAAATGTCAAGCTCCGCATACGGCTTTCAATATCTGAACATAATGCAGAATATTTATATAACGCTTTTCCGCATATGTCAATAAAGATTGGGGTAAAATTAACAATTATTAAGATAGGTCAAGAAAATCAGAAAAACAGCTTTATCAGGATCAGCAGTATGACCCCCGGTACGCCGAGACAGCCCACAACAATAGCGTTAAGCCAGTTCATGCCCAGAGTAAAATCAATAAATCCGCCGAAGAAATTGAAGACGAACAAAATTATAAATCCGAACAGAGCATTGAGCAGCAGCTTGAATGCCAGCTTTATCGGAGCGGAGAGAATTTTGATCAGCAGCACGACGACCGCAATGACGGCGGCTACCATAAGTATGCTCGACAGTGTTTCCATATGTAATCCTTTCTGATCGCATTACTGCATAGCATCCATATTTTTGATGTCATGCAGTATGGAGTCCCTGCGTGAGCGCAGGGCGTTGATCTCGTATATGCAGGTATCCGTCACTATAGGGTCAGATACGGAGTTGAAGTTCCGATAGCTTGCCGTAAGCGCCGCGTTAAGCTGCGCAAGCTCAGTAATGCTCTGCTTCATCGCGGCTTTCCTCTGCTTCATTTCTCTGCGCTTGCTGTTCATGGTATATGCTGCCTCCGGTACAGAATATTTCACAAAATATTCTGTACAAAACGCAAATTTTTAAACGGCGGAAGAAAATGTATGAGTATTTTCGTGCAAAGCTCATAAACTAAGCTCGGACAAAGACCCGGGCCGCGAGACAGATACAGCGACCGGATGGAACGGCATATTTTATATATGCATACATCCAAACGGGGCGTTTGTCAAGCGGCAAGATGCTTTTTATCTTCTGCGGAGAGGGGCTGACGCCCCTCTTTTAATTTTATCCGACCTCTTCATAATATATGTCCATAATAATATCCGTCAGCGCGTCCTTATCGACGATGTATTCAACATAGTTGTCCTCGCTCATCGTGACCTCGCCCGGAACATTTATGACCTCTCCGGAGATATCCATGCCTACAGCCTTGCTTGCAAGATAAAGTATATCGCCGACCGACAGATCGGTTACGATATCGTTTTTGACGGCATCATAGACGTCGAGTATATTCATGT
>CAKTNU010000235.1 GCA_934589325.1 uncultured Oscillospiraceae bacterium
GACGATGATAGGCCGCTACTATGGCGGCGGTATGATGCCGACCCCGGCGCAGGACAGGCTGAATCCGGACGGCACCGTCTCCGTGATGCTGTATCACGGCAGCGGGAAGCTGAAAAGTCTTGCGGTGTTCCCATCCATATTCAAGGGAGAACATATAAAGCACACCGAGATGGTCACAGTGATGAGCGGCCGCAATATCACCGTCCGCTTTGATGAGCCGAGACCGCTGCAGATAGACGGCGAGACAATATCCGGAGTGCGGGAATACAGCGCAGCTGCCTGCGAGGAAAAGGTTTTGCAGCCGGCGTGATAATATGTTATAATGAATGGGCAGTAAGAACTTACTGCCCATTAAAATTGAGGAGAAAGTTTTGAACGGCTTTAAGAGCATCGAGGGGAATGTCATATCCCGTATATACAACAATAATGACATCAAGGAAAAGCTCCAGACCTATGCCGCGCCATACCGAGAGCTGATGAGCTATTACCGCTGCGCTATGATGGAGGTATCTACTAAGTTCAACGTCCTGGACGAGGAGCTGTCTCTGCAATACGACCGCAACCCGATCGAGGCGATAAAAACGCGGCTGAAGTCGGCGGAGAGCATAATGGACAAGCTGAGCCGTCGCAATCTGCCGTTTTCGGCTGAGAGCATTGAGCAGAATCTCAACGACATTGCGGGTGTCCGGGTGATCTGTGCGTATATTTCAGACATTTATATGCTCCGGGACGCGTTTCTGCGGCAGGACGATATCATATTGCTTCAGGAGAAGGATTATATCAAGAACCCGAAGCCGAACGGCTACCGAAGCCTGCATCTCATTGTAGAAACGCCCATATTTCTGCATGATCAGAAAAAGCAGATGCGCGTCGAGGTGCAGTTCCGTACTATGGCCATGGATTGGTGGGCGAGCGTAGAGCACAAGCTGCGCTATAAAAAGCCCGAGGCGCCGGAAGAGGTAAATCGTGAGCTGAAAGACTGTGCCGACATAAGTGCCGACCTTGACAAACGTCTCGAGCGTCTGCGTCAGCGGACGGAGCCTGACTGGGGAACATAAATGGATAAGAAACATCTGAAATCGCTGCTGTCCGGTCTGATGACACTGCTGGTTTTGGCCGGTATCATGGCGCTTGTCCTGCGCGGCAACGTTGAGAGCATTATGAGCAGCATTGCGTCAATAAGCATGGCATCCCTGCTGACTTTGCTTGCGCTGGGGCTTGCATATCAGCTCATAGATTCGGCTATGTGCATGCTGCTGGTGCGCAGCCGCGTACCGGAGCTCAGCTACCGTCAGGCCTTTGAGCTTACCTTTCTTGGGGTGTTCGGCCTCGTAACGAGCGGCGGTGCGGCAACGATACCGATGCAGAGCGGATATCTCTATAATCTTGGTCTCGACGTCGGCAACAGCGTCGGCCTGATGATAATGAAGTATATATTCCACAAGGGCGCGATTTTCCTCTATGCGCTCGTTATGCTGCTTTTGCAGAGAGAGTGGCTTGCCGCGGCGCTGCCTGAGACAGGGAAGTATCTCGCGCTTGGCTTCGGCTTCTGCCTGCTGATAATTATGGTGCTGATACTTATCTGCACATGGGACGCGCTCCGGCGTTTTGCACTCCGGCTCATTTCAAAGCTGCCGGACAGCGGTAAATGGCCGCAGCGTAAGGATAAATGGAGCGAAAACATAGGTTTGATGTATTCCGAGGCGCGGCATCTAGCACAGGGCAAGTGGAGAATGGCCGCGATAGTTGCCCTGAACCTTGCCAAGCTGACAGTGCTGTACTGTGTGCCTTATGTGGGAGCGGCAGCCGTCGGAGCGGAGACTCCGGGCTTTGAGAAGATGCAGATGCTGGCGGCACTTATGCTGCTGCTTTCCGGCGTGCTTCCTAATGTGTCAGGGCTCGGTTCGGTTGAGATCGCCTTCCTGTTTATGTTCCGGGATATACTGGGCTCCGTCAGTGCGTCAAGCGCGCTGGTTCTGTACAGGATGTCCACCTACTTTTTCCCGTTCATAATAGCCGTTGTGGTATTCATGCTGTGCCGAAAGAAAATCATTCCGGAAAAGAAAAGCGAATAAAAGTGCATAAAATGCAGCCGTGAGTTTTCTCGCGGCTGCATTTTTTAGTCTCTGAAATCAAAAAGATCGCGGGGCTTAACATCGAGTATTTTGACGAAATCGATGATACTCAGCTTTCTGCAGCGGATTATGCGTATTATATAGAGGTAACGGCGAGGATAACACAGAAGCTATTGGGCGTAGTGGGATAAAAAACTGCAAGTCTTTAAGACTTGCAGTTTTTTATAGATTCTTTATCTGGTTCTGAATGAGTCTGCCGACTGTGTTGGCCAGCATATTGAGTGATTTTATGCGCGCAAAATCGCGGCCGTAAACGAGCTTCGCGGATGGGACGTCCTCGTCATCACCGGTGAAAACGCATATCACGGCGATACCCTCGGCGCGGGTACGGCGCACTTCAAGCGCGGTATCCGTTATTCCGGCCTGCTTTTCATACGGAACGCTCTCATCGGTACCGTGCTGACGGGTTTTGACGACGTCGTTAGGCTTGACATCGGACAGAATTATCAGCAGCCTGTGCTCGTAAGGAGAATCCAGCATAAGCTGCCGCGCCGCCGCTATTGCAAGACCGTCTCGATTACAGCCGTTGGAGACATACTCGAATATACGGTTATTGTCCACCGGACGGTCATAATCGCGAAAGATGCGCAGTACAGTGTAGCCCGTCATCGAGCAGAAGGACATGACGCGGCAGGGGATACCGCAGCGGGTCAGACTTTCGGCTACCATATAGCCCTGTGCGGAGACTGTTTCCTGTCGGCTTTTCTGTGAGGTAGACGCATCGAGCAGAATATCTACCGACAGGCCGCCGGAGTCGTCAGCCTCGGAGCGCGTGAAGATCCGCTCGTCGCCGAAATTTATTGCCCTCCAGACGCGTCCGCCCTCAAG
>CAKTNU010000236.1 GCA_934589325.1 uncultured Oscillospiraceae bacterium
GGCATAGCTCAGTTGGCCAGAGCATTCGGTTCATACCCGAAGTGTCCCCGGTTCGAATCCAGGTGCCGCTACCAAACAAGGCGCAGCGTTAAATACTGCGCCTTTTATATGGCCCGTTGGTCAAGCGGTTAAGACACCGCCCTTTCACGGCGGTAACATGGGTTCGATTCCCGTACGGGTCACCACGTCGGAGCGAAGTCCGCTCTGCTCAAAATCCGGCAGCTCTTTTAGAGCTGCCGGATTTTTCGTCTATGTTCCCTTGCTCCTCCTTTCCAAATCGAACCCACTTTGTTGGACTTCGATTTGGTTTCTTGTATGTCCTCAAAATTGGTCGGGTGTTCCGTGTCTCCGTAAGCGATACAAAGCTTGCGGAGATTTTTTGCGCCAATGTCTGTGCAAAGAGCAAACGGAGAGAATAAGGATGAGAATTATGTTGTTTTCCCGGCAGCTTTGTGGTATATTCGAGGCAGTTGAATAGCTTTCGCGGCGCCGGCTGTAATGGCTGGCCTAACAAGGAATCCGGTGAGAATCCGGAGCAGTCCCGCTGCTGTATTCGGGGACGAGGGCATAATTACGTCACTGCGGTCTCGGCATGAGCCGAGCTGTGGGAAGGCATGCCTGAGGACGAACCGTAAGTCAGAAGACTTACCGCGAAGGTTGTGTGTCATCCGTCCCGAGGAGGAGCAGGCGGCTTTTTTTGACGCAGCGAAAGCTGGGTCAGTTTTGGCGTGCGCGGCTCCAATTGGGAGCTGCGCATTTTTATGTGCTTCGGATGCTCAATAATATCGACGGAGGAGGAGTTTCGGTTATGCGCGAGGACGTATTGGCTATGCTCAAAAACATCACATACGGCTGATATACTGCGGATAAGAACGGAAAGATTTTTATTCGGAGGTTTACATGAAAAGAAGACTTTTATCATTCCTGCTCGTGCTGGTGATGCTGCTGAGCCTTGTACCGGCTGCAGTATTTGCCGACGAGGAACCGACGGCAGAGCCCGTGCCAGAGGCCACGGCAGAGCCGGCGGAGGAGACCGCGGTTGAGCCTGATGCAGAGACCGTGGAATCGAGCACGGAGAAAATAGCCGTATATGCGCTCGGTGCATACAGCGACAGTATGCTCGGCGGTATCCCCGCCAAGGGCGATCCCGGTACCGGCACTACCAAGTGGGGCGTGAAGGACGGTTATCTCTGCTCCGGCAATATGGGCAAGAGCTATTCCAGCAGTACCCTTACGCTGACGATGACCGGCGATGCGCTCATCCGTTTCGAGTATAAGGTGTCCTGCGAGGCAAAGTACGACACTTTTTCCATCACTCATAACAGCAGTACTATCCTCAGCGGCGTCAGCGGAGAGACCGGCTGGGTCGCTTATGAGATAGATGCCAAGACCGGCGACAAGATACAGTTCACATATAAAAAGGACAGCTCTGGTGACGCCGGTGATGACTGCGTCTATCTCCGCAATTTCTCCGCGGGCGAGCCTGTTATCGTCAGCTTTGATGCAAACGGCGGCGAGGGCGAGATGGCGGAGCAGAAGTTCTACGGCGCCGCTGCACTGAACGCGAACACCTTCACAAAGGATTACGGCGTGTTCATCGGCTGGGCGGAGACGCCGGACGGCGAAGTAAAATATGCCGACGCGCAGCAGATAGACAAGCCCGAGTCGGCGCTGACGCTGTATGCTGTCTGGGCTGAGGCCTGGGTAATCAGCTTTACGGATGCGGACAGCTCCGTTAATGTCAAAAAGGGCGAGCCTCTCGGTGAAGAGAACGTCCCTGAAGTCAGCAAGACCGGGTATATCTTCGGCGGCTGGTATAACGGCAGCGAGGCTCTCGACCCGTCCGCAGCGGTGACCGGCGATGTGAGCTACAGCGCACGCTGGACGCCGATAAGCTACATAGTCCGCTTTGACGCAAACGGCGGCACGGGCGTCATGAATGATATGCGCCTTGCTTACGACCAGAGTGCCACTCTGCCGAAGAGCATCTTCGTCCGCAGCGGCTATACCTTCAGCGGTTGGAGCATGAGCGGCTCGCACTACGCCGACGAGGAGGAGATACGCAACCTCAGCGAAAAGGACGGTGCGGTCGTCACCTTCAAGGCGGAATGGGCCGGATGCAGGGTCCCTGTACGCGTCGACCCGAACTATGCGGGAAGCACCGTCATTGAACGCACCGGCGTTGTCGGCGAGAACTACAATTATATTTATAATGAGGCCAACGGCGGCGCAAAGTTCGTCCAGATAACCGACCCCACCCGCGACGGCTATAAGTTCAGCGGCTGGTACAGCGAGTCCGAGAGCGGCAGCGAGATAACGAATCAGTACAAGTTCACGGCGGATGACGCCGAGAACGGCATCACGCTCTATGCGCACTGGGTCGAGGCCGCGACAGTGACCTTTGACGCAAACGGCGGCTCATGCTATACAAAGACGAGGATAGTAGTCAAGGGCGACACTATCGGCTATCTCCCGTCTGCATCGCGCAGCGGACTGAACTTTGACGGCTGGTATACCGAGCCTGACGGCGGCGAAAAGATCAGCACCGACACACGTATTTACGAAGACATCACCATCTACGCGCATTACCGCAAGGACAGCTATTATGTCCGCTTCAACGCAAACAAGGGCAGCGGCACCATGGCCGACGTGCTTTACGAGTTTGACCGCGACTACAAGCTGCCCGAATGCGAATTTGCCCGCGAGGATTATGACTTCGCAGGCTGGAGCGAAAGCTCTTGGAGCAGCAGCGTCAAATATAAGGACGGCGCGGTGATAAACCGCGAGTTTGACGATTGGGACAGCGAGGACGGCGAGATATATACTCTCTATGCAGTCTGGAAGGAGACCGTATTCGGTACGGCGTTCAAGGCGATCGAGGCAAAGCTCCCCACCGGCAATACTGTACGCAGCACCGGAGCCCTCAACCTGCCAGAGAGCGGAACAGGCT
>CAKTNU010000237.1 GCA_934589325.1 uncultured Oscillospiraceae bacterium
GTCATACTTCGTATCACCGACAAGAATAGTCTCCTCCGGCACTGCCCCCAGCTCGTCCATAACACGTTTGACTATCTGCCACTTCTCACTGTTGTTGCCGTCAGGACGACTGCCGCAGATGCAGTCGAACAGTCCAAGCATATCGTTCTCTGCCAGCAGCTCACGGGCAAGCTTCTCGGGCTTGGAGGTAGCGACGGCAGTGACGAGGCCGTGCTCACGCAGATCGGTCAGAAGTTCCGCAATACCGGGAAACACAGAGCACTCATGCAGGCCGGTCGGCTCATAGCGGACGCGGAAATCCGCAGTAGACTGCTCCGCCTCGTCCTTCGTGAACCCGAAATGCTCCATAAACATATCGACCAGCGGCGGCCCTGCAAAGCAGCGCAGCGACTCCAGCTCCGCATCCATGCCGCGCAGATTTATTGCGTAGCGAACGCACTTTGTTATCCCCTCAACGGTATCAAACACCGTGCCGTCAAAATCGAACAGGATATATTTAAACATTGTCTCTCTCCGTTCTGTGGTAAATATGATTTATACAGTAGCTATCCGGGAAAAATGTGCATATATTTATCTATACAGTTTTTTTATTGAGGTGATATAATGACCGGCACATATTTTCTCGGCGCAAACTCTGCGCATGGGTTTTACTCTCTTTATGGCGGGTTTCCGCCGGAAGACGGATTCCTGCACATAATCAAGGGCGGCCCCGGAACGGGCAAATCCGGCTTCATGCGCGCTGTCGGCGCGGAAGCCGAACGGCGCGGGCTCGACGTACAATACGTTCTCTGCTCCGGTGACCCGGACTCGCTCGATGGGGTATATATACCGGCACTTGGCGTGGCATGGGTCGACGGTACGGCTCCTCACGCGCTTGACCCGGGTATATTCGGCGTAAATGGAGATTATGTAAACCTTGGGCGTTTCTGCCGTACTCCGTTCACGCCAGAAAGCTGCGAACGCATAGCCGATATCAGCCGCCGCTACAAGGCGCTGTATGCCGAGGGCTACGCATATACTGCAGCCGCGGGGAAACTTGGTACAACCTGCAGATACGACCTTTCGCCGCTCGAAAAGCGGCTCGACATCATTCTGCGCCGATGCCGCCGTGAAGGGCATCACGGTGAGCGTAAAATATTTCTGCGGGCGATAAGCTGCCGCGGACTCATATCCACATCCGATACTCTGTGCGGCTTCAGCGAACGGTATGAATTCACAAGCGCTTTCGGCGGTGCGGCTCCGGCGCTTGAGCTGGTCCGACACGAGGCTGCACAGCGCGGGCTTGAAGCAATTATTGCAATGTCGCCTCTTTGTCCAGAAGTCATAGACGCCGTACTGCTGCCCGGAGCGGGCATAGCATTTTTCAGCGGCGAATACGGCTGCAGGACCGCACGCCACATCCGTCTCGACTCCATGCTGACGGAACGCCCCGACCCGCAGCGCATTGCGGATGCTAAATCATCCGCGGCACTGCGCGATAAACTGCTGACGCTCGCGGTCGGCAGACTTGCGGCGGCAAAGTCGCTGCACGACGAGCTTGAGCTGCAATACAGGCCGTATATGGACTTCGCCACACTGACCGAGTTCACGAACACGGAGCTTTCCAGAATCTTTATCTGATATAGACCGTACACTGCCGCAAAGCGTATTTCCATCCGCTTTGCGGCAGAAGTTTATATCAGGCTGTCATAGCTCAGGCTGCCGCTGCAGGGGGGTATGGCTGCTGTGTTCCAGCGATAGCTGCCCCACATAGCCTCGTCATTTTTCAAAAAGCCCGCCCACATCCCGTTTTCGATGCAGGCAGTGACGTCGACATGGTAGTACTCGCCGTCGAGCTTGATAATATTCCAGCAGTGATCCTCCCAGTTGAGCTGACCGTGCACCACGCTGCACTCAATATCAAGCTGGCGGCACAGCTCAACATAGGCAAGAGCTATTCCCTCGCTGCCCGCATAGCCGTAACGCAGGGCGGAATAAGCCGAGTCATAGCCAAGCTCGGGCTCATAGCGTGTATTGTCGGCCAGATACTCGCAGGCGGAGAGGGCGCGGTGCGGCGCGTCCTGCCTGCAGGTCGACACATCGAATACGGAGCTGAGCTTGTCTACATTGCTTAAAAATGATGCACGCTCATCGCCGTCTATGCCGTAATCAAGCGATATTTCATAAAGCCTCTGCATCCCGGTGCCGGTATAGAGGTCGACCTTCACGGTCGGCTTCTTCGGCAGACTCAGCGGGTATGTTGTATATACCGATTGGACGAGCTCTGCAATATCGTCCTCGGTATATGTACTGGCGTTTATCAGCAGCACAATGGGGCTCTTAAAGCCCGCAAACGCTTCACGGATTATATCCGACACACCACTTGAGTAAGGCATAGATATTATATCCGTAACGGCAGCACGGCTCGCGGCGTAGGTTATATACACCGTCGCCTCATAATGTGTGACTATCTTGTTCAGCTCATAGGCCATGTTCTCCACGCAGTAGGCGCAGAGCGCGTTCTGTGTGCGTATCTGCCAGCAGGCGCTTGCGAGATCCTCCGTCGCATCGCCGTCGTAGGCCGAGTCGAAGGCTATCTTGCCCTCGGTCTCACCGCGCATCACAAGCTCCGACATTGCGAGCTTCAGCGCGGGAAAGCTCCGGACGACTACCCTGTCCTCCCCGTCCGGGCTTGGCTGGGCGGCAGGGACGTAATCGCTCACCACCTCATATTCCTTCTCAAACACGCTGCCGCAGCCGCACAGCGACAATGTCAGTGCGGCTGCAAGAAGCATGGCGGCGAGACATCTTTTCATCACTTTACCTCGTTGATACTCTCGAAGCCGTTGCCGAAAACATTCTTTGCGTCGGTCACGATAAAGAATGCCTTCTCGTCAATGTTGCGGACGATGCGGCGTATTTCGGCTATCTGGGTGCGCTTGATAACGCACATTATAAC
>CAKTNU010000238.1 GCA_934589325.1 uncultured Oscillospiraceae bacterium
GTTTTATTCTTTACACCTATATAATACACGACCCTGCCCGTTTATTGCAATCACCATTAAATTTATTCCGAAAATTTTTCTACGGCTGTTTCCAGAGCTTTATCACACCCCTGTCATTAAGCTGACACAGGGTGACAAGTATCAGCGGGAATATCAGCATCCCGAGCACGCCCTTGACGCGCCATCCGATATATATTGCCGTGAGCGACGCAAGCGGGTCCAGCCCTATTTGGTCACCGAGCAGCTTTGCCTGTGCACAGCTGCGTACAAGATTCGTCACGCCCCAGCACACTGCGAGACCGACTCCCCGCCCCACATCGCCTGACAGCAGGCAGTAGATCGCCCATGGCACAAGCACCGTCCCCGTACCGAACACCGGCAGTGCGTCGATCATCGCAGTCACGGCCGCGGCAAGCAGTGCCCCGTGTATTTTCAGCAGCAGGAAACCCAGCAGCAGCTCGAAAAATGTCATCAGCATAAGGATCAGCTGCGCCCTGAGCCATCCGCCGAAGCTCCCCTTCAGATCTCCGCCGACGCCGGCGAAGCGCCGCCGGACCCCGTCCGGTATCTGTGCAGACAGGAAGGCCGTGAGCCTTGGGTACGACGCAGATGCAAAATACGTGCCGATACCGGCAGTGACGGCAAACAGCAGCGTATCCGGGCTTGTCTGTGCAGTACGGGCAACAAGTCCGAGTCCCCATTGCGACAGCACTGACGGCAGGTCATACAGTGCGTCTCCCAGCGAGTCAAGTGCATTTTCAAGATAGCTCCGCACACTCTCCGGCGCCGCGGCGATATATGCGAGCATACGTGCCTCGAGCCGTGACAGGGTGCTTTCCGCCGCAGCCACCAGCTCCGGCACCTGCTTTGCAAAATCCGTCAGTGCAGCGACTCCGCGTGATGCCAGCGCATATATTCCTGCAGCCGCTGCTATCAAAAGCGCCAATGTCACGACTCCGGCGGCCGCACTTCTGCGCCAGCCGTGCCGCACCATTGATCCGACCGCCGGCTCCATCAGCGCCGCCGCTCCGAGTGCCGTCAAAAAAGGTGCCAGCCACGGCAGCAAAAATCTCAGCGCAAGCCACAGCGCTGCAATTACAAGCGCCCAGCACAGCACCGCCCATAAATATTTTGCAAGTTTTCCCGGCACGGCCGTCCCTCCCTCGGGGAATATGTCAACATTGATATCGAATAACACGGCCGGACACACCCGAGCAGCATCATTCAGTCGCTTTTAGTCTCTTTTGCCTTGGCAGGCTGCAGCATCGTCAAGAACTCCGAGGAAATACTGACGCGTTTCTGCATGTCATAACCGTGTCTCCACTTTTTGATCGATACTAATTTTTTGACATATATGAGGGAAAATATTCTCCTTAACCGCCTCGCTGGTAATCGTATATAATGTAGTGACGGCGGAAAGCCCGCCGTCACGCTGCAATATTGTTTTATTCGGAGGATGCCATGCTGATAGTACAGAAATTCGGCGGCAGCTCTTTGGCTGGACTGGAGCGTCTGCGGCGTTCAGCCGCCATAGCAGCCGAAGCCCGGCGGAGAGGACACACAGTTCTGGTCGTGGTGTCCGCCATGGGCGACACTACGGATGAGCTGCTGGATATGGCACATGCGATAAACCCACAGCCCTCGCCGCGTGAGCTGGCCGCGCTGTTATCCATAGGCGAGCAGCAGTCGGCGGCACTGACAGCAATAACTCTGGAGAGCATGGGACTTGCGGCGCGGTCATTTACAGGCTGGCAGGCCGGGATAATCACCGAAAGCAGCCCTGTTGATGCACGGATAGATCTGATCTCTGCAGGCGATGCTGCCGCCGCACTCGAGCGCGGAGAAATAGCCGTAGTAAGCGGTTTTCAGGGAATAAGCGTCGATGGCGATATAACGACGCTAGGCCGCGGCGGATCAGACACGACGGCTGTTGCGCTTGCCGCGGCACTCGGTGCCGACCAATGCGAGATATATACAGATGTCGACGGTATATACACGGCAGACCCCCGCATAGTCGACGCTGCACGGCGGCTGGATGATATAGATTTCCGCGATATGCTTATACTTGCAGGTGCCGGCTCACAAGTACTGCATGACCGTTCCGTAGCCCTTGCACTGGCAAATAATGTGGAGATACGTCTGTTGTCCTCGTTTAAGTCTGGCATTGGCTCACGTGTACGGCTCCTGCCGGACGACGAACGGCCGGACTTTGCCGGGGTCACACGCAATGAAGCCCGAAGCGAAATAACACTTGTCGGCCGTGCTGCAGACAATTCGGCGCTGTCGGAGCTGGTAATAATACTGTCCAAATCCGGCATACCGGTGCTGTCAGGCAGCTCGGGTAACGGCTGGCTGACTGTCCGCGTCGCTCCTTCACAGCTCATGCCTGCGTTGGAGTTAACGCACGCTGCATACTTGAAATAAAATATTCTCCCACCTGTTTATACAGGCGGGAGAATATTTCTCTCTACACAAATCTCCATAGCAAAATTTCTATAACTAAATCTCTAAAATCTCGGAAACCGTAGGCTCTGTGCGCATTTTTTACCACATATTAGGATGTTAGTAAAAAAATACCAATGGTCAAAACCATTGGTATTTATACGTTTGGCAGGGGAAGAAGGCTTCGAACCCTCGGCCTACGGTTTTGGAGACCGCCGCTCTACCAGCTGAGCTATTCCCCTATAAAATTGGTGGGCCTTCAGGGACTCGAACCCCGGACCGACCGGTTATGAGCCGGTTGCTCTAACCAACTGAGCTAAAGGCCCTAATACCAGTATTGCCGTCACGAATGTGGCGGCAATACCATTGGCGCCCCCTGTAGGATTCGAACCTACGACCCTGCGGTTAACAGCCGCATGCTCTACCTGTTGAGCTAAGGAGGCAAAAGCAAAGGGC
>CAKTNU010000239.1 GCA_934589325.1 uncultured Oscillospiraceae bacterium
GTGCTGGTAAGCTGCTTGACGTCGTACTTCTTGAGCAGACGGTCAATGCTTATCTTATTGACGACCATGACGTCATTGCCGATGGCAGGCTGCATCTCGACGATGGTGATGTCGCGGCCTTCGTTCTTCTCGCCGTACTCAATGGCGGTGTCGCAGGCGGACAGACCGCCGCCGCAGATGACGATGCGCTTGCCCTCGGGCATGCCGTTGCGATGGATCTCTTCAACGTCGATAACTTTCTCGATGCCGGGAATAGGCGGCATAACGGCCCTGGAACCGGTAGCGACGAATATCTTGTCGGCGCCGGCAAGGGCGGGATCGTCGACATGCATTTCGGTGTTCAGCACGACCTTGACACCAAGTTTTTTGAGCTGCACGCCGTACCACTCGATGAGCTGCGGCATGCGCCACTTGAAGCTGCCGGTGGAAATGGTGAGGAAGGTGCCGCCGATGTGATCGGCCTTTTCATAAACGGTGACGGAGCAGCCGCGCTCTGCCGCGCAGCGTGCAGCTTCAAGACCGCCGGGACCTGCGCCGATAACGACGACGTTCTCGGGCTTGGTGACGGGCTTGACTTCCATGTAGCTCTCAAGTCCGGTCGCGGGGTTGACGGTGCAGCTAAGCTGGGTAAGTCTGCCGAAGATACGGCCGATGCATTCCTCGTTGCAGACGATGCAGGGGCGTACGTCCTCACGGCGGCCATCGCGCAGCTTGTTGGCAAACTGCGGGTCGGCGATGGACTGGCGTCCAAACTGCACGATGTCGGCGTTGCCGCTCTTGAGCAGGGTGACGGCGCTCTCCATGCTGTGGTTGCCGGTGTTGATAATGGGCTTGGTCAGGTGCTTGCGCGCTTCTTCACAGACATATGCCATGCATGCCTCGCCTGTATAGCGGGTCGGGAATATGTAGTCCATGGTCTCGTAGCAGCCGGAGTCTATATCGAAGGCATCAATGCCGCACTTGTCAAGCACGTCGAGTATCTTCATGGACTCCTCGATAGTACGGCCGCCGGGGAAGCCATGGTCAAGAGAAATACGGTAGGTGATGGGGACCTTCGGGCCGACAACGCTTCTGATGGCGTCGACGGTCTCCATAGTGAAGCGGCAGCGGTTTTCAAAGCTTCCGCCGTACTTGTCGGTGCGGTGGTTCCAGACCTCGGACATGAACTGATCCATGAGGTAGCCCGCGTGGGCGTGGATCTGGATTCCGTCAAAGCCCATCATCATCGCATTGCGCGCGGCGGTCTTCCAGGTTTCCATCATCTGCTCTATCTCATCGGTGGTGAGAGGGCGGCAAATCATATCGGGATTGTAGAAGGAGGGGTTGGCGGAGGAGGAGATAGGGACGCGCTCACCGATCTGGGGCATACCGTTGCGTCCGGTACCGCAGCTAAGCTGAGCGAACATCTTTGCACCCCAGCGGTGTACACGCTCGGTAAGCACCGTGCCGCTCGGAATGGACTTGTCAGTTGAGAAGTCCAGCGTGCGACCGCCCTGTGCGGTCATGGAGTCGATGAAGTATGCGCCGGTGTGGAGCAGACCGATACCGCCTCTTGCGCGCTCCTCGTAGTAGCGCAGACCCGACTCAGTCTCGTACTGCTCCTCAAGGGTTGGCGTAAAGGTGCCCATGCCGGACATGCTGATCCTGTTGCGGATACGACAGCCGTTTATATCGATAGGCTGCCAAAGTAACTCGTATTCGTAGCTCATTTTTTCATTCTCCTTAATTTGCAAAGTTATTTAACAGAATGATGTGTCTGATATTTTCACTCTCCGCACCCTGAGAGAGCGCGGAGAGAGTTGAAAATTTTACGGTCTGGAGACGTCCATGCCGCCGTCCATGTGTACCTGACCGGCATTGAGGTGCGAGCAGTAGTCGGAAGCGAGGAACATAATGACATCTGCAACTTCCTTCGGCTCCGCATAGCGCTTGTCCAAGTAGGAAGATGCGAATATCTCGTAGGCTTCTTCCTTGGTCTTGGTGTCGCCGAAGGTGTTGCGCTCGATGCGGCGCATCATACCGGTGTCGACGGCGCCGGGGTTGACGCTGTTGACGTGAATACCGTGGGGACCAAGCTCCGCAGCCGCGGTCTTGACTATTGCCTGAACAGCGTGCTTGGAAGCGCAGTAGACTCCCATGCCGGCGCAGCCGAGGAGCGCGCCGTTGGAGGAGGTGACGACAACGGCGCCGTGGCCGTTTGCTTTGAGGTAAGGAGCGGCGTACTTTATCATGTACAGAACGCCAAGAACATTGACGCCGAAGACATAATTGAAGTTCTCAGTGGTGACATCCTCGAGCAGAGCATAGTTGCCTTCATAGCCGGCATTGGGGACGATAATGTCGATCTTGCCGAAGTGCTTGTAGGCGCCGTCGACAAAAGCCTTGACCTCGTCCTCCTTGGAAACGTCGGCGACATTTGCGTAAACGCGATCCTCGCCATAGCCGAGCTCCTTGACCAGAGCGTCGACCTTTTCCTTGTTTCTGCCGGTGAGGGCGACCTTGCAGCCTTCCTTCAGAAACTCCTCGCAGCATGCTTTGCCGATGCCGCCGGTTGCGCCGGTGATAAGAACGACTTTATTTTCAAGATTGAGCTTCATAATAATTACTCCTTATTTTTATATTTTCTGATCGTTTTATTTAATGATCTGTCCGCTGCGGGACGAATGTATCAGACCGCCGTCCAGCCGCCGTCGCAGGAAACGATGGAGCCGGTAACATAGGACGACTCATGTGCTGCGAGGAAAACGACCGTGGTATCAAGTTCACCGGCGCGTCCGGGACGGCCCATTGGGGTGCGAGCGGTGATGAAGCCGTTCATGGCTTCCATGGCTTCGGGGGAGTTGGCTTCGGAAGCGAAGAAGCCCGGGCAGATGG
>CAKTNU010000240.1 GCA_934589325.1 uncultured Oscillospiraceae bacterium
TTTTTGAGCTTACGGAAAATCCTGCCTTGTCAGTGGACTACACAAACGACAGCGGCAAGGATCTTTCGCTGCTCCGCCATGACGCGCAGTACGACATAGAAGTTTTCGGCGGCGTGTATTGGGTGCCGGCCGTTTCTCTCGGTGAAAGCCGCTATACGAATGCGGAAATTGCCGCAATGCTCAATGATTCTCCGGAGGAAAAGCAAGCCAAGATCGGAACGCTCTATGAGGCACTGCAGCTGTATCAGATCGGAGATTTCCGTTCGGCGGATGATAATATGCGCATTTCCGAAAATGGGATCGACTGGGAATACCATACGCCGGGGCGCAACGCCGTGATCAACAACTGCGGCTGCTGCGCCACAGATTCCGCATGGCTGCGCTATCTGCTGGACGGAGATTACGATGAGATCGGATATATCACTACCTCCCAGCGTGACGGCAGCGGACACGTCTATAACTATATTCAGGACGGTGAATGGTACTATATCATCGACCTTACGCACTACCGCAACGACTGGATCGCCACGATCGAGGAAAACGGTGACATTGACGCCTATTCACGCTCCGACCGAGTTCTCGGCAACATTCACCGCACAAAAGATCTTTCCAGCTTTGTGAACTATGTGCAGGATGCCTTCAACGATCCGCCCGGACTGATGTTCCGCCTTACCTGCGAGGATGTAACGCCCTTGGACGGCGTGCGTTCCCCGGACGGCGTAACAATTTTTCGCCCGGAAAGCTATGAGCCATATGTTGCCTGCATTTTTGATGACGATACCGACGATCTGACATACGCTTATGCACCAGACCCTACTGAAGCACCGGAGTATTAAATCCAATCGGTATATACCGATTGATCTGCAAGCGGGCATGAGGTAAAGAACTGACACATTTGCCTGAAAAATCGGCCTATTTATGTGCTGCCGGACATGCTAAAATATGCATGTAAGATGAAAAAGCAGCATTAGGTGGAAGATATTATGGACAAAGTGACTGCATCGGGGCTGCTGCTGTGTGCTGCGGCGCTGATGGCGCTGGCCGGCGGACTTATGCTGATCTGTGCCAGTATTGCCTGCGGAGCCGGAGCTCTGGCGGCAGCGCTGTGCATGCTCGGCGGCGGGCTGGCAATGCGCGCTTCAGATAAGGATGTTTATTCGGGGGAGCAAAGACGATGAATGGGAAAAAGCTGTACAGATCAAAAAGAAACTGCATACTGCTCGGTGTCTGCGGCGGCATGGGGGAGTATTTCGGCGTGGATCCGACTGTTATCCGCGTCGGATTGGTCATTTTCTGCGCCCTTGGCGGCAGCGGGCTGATAGCATACCTGCTCGCGGCGGTGTTCATGCCGGAAGAGCCGTGAGGCGGTGCGATGAAAAGACTGATGAAGCTGCTCGCTCCGCTGCTTGCGGCCGCTGCGGTCTGCATTGTCGCGCTGTGCATATTTGCCGACGTGAACAAGGCGATCCTTCTGCCGCTGGCACTCGGGTTTGCTGCCGCCTGCAACATCTGCGGGCTTAAAAGCCTGTAGTGCAGTAGTCGGCACGTTTGATGCAGCACCGCTTTGAAAAATAAAAAGGTCTGCGTAATAATATACTGTAACAGCGGGCACGTACTCTGAAAGGCGTTCCCTGACTGACCATCAAACGGCGAAATGTTCAAAATTTCGCCGTTTTTCTTGACTTATAAGTTAGCATGTGCTAACTTATAACATGATATGGTTAGTCATAGCTAACTTGCGAAAGGGATTTTATATATGACGCTTAACGAGCTTAAGACCGGAGCGACTGCGGTTATCACCGCCGTCGGAGGAGATGGAGCGCTGCGCTGCCGTCTGTTGGACATGGGGCTTATTCCGCACACCCGTGTTGTGCTGCAGAAGGTTGCCCCGATGGGCGACCCGATAGAGATACGCGTGCGCGGCTATGAGCTGACTCTGCGCGTGGAAGAGGCCGAAAAAATAGAGGTGGAGGCCGATAAAACATGATATTTGCACTCGTCGGCAACCAGAACTGCGGCAAGACTACACTGTTCAACGCTCTTACCGGCTCAAATCAGCATGTCGGCAATTTCCCCGGAGTGACCGTTGACCAGAAGGTGGGCGATATCCGCGGAGAAAAGGACTGCTCTGTGGTCGACCTGCCTGGTATCTACTCGCTGCGCCCTTACACGCAGGAGGAGATAGTCTCCCGCGATTTTATCATCAACGAAAAACCGGACGGTATCATAAACATTGTCGACGCCACCAACATTGAGCGCAACCTGTATCTGACGCTTCAGCTCCTTGAGCTGCGGGTGCCGATGGTGCTGGCGCTGAATATGATGGATGAGGTACGCGCAAACGGAGGTTCTGTAGACGTACAGAAGCTTAGCGCTGCGCTCGGTATTCCTGTTGTCCCGATAACCGCGGCAAAGGGCGAGGGAGTGTCGGAGCTCGTGGATCAGGCCGTTCTGACGGCGAGGGGAAAGGTCCTGCCGAAGGTCACGGATTTCTGCGGCAGCGAGTCGGCTGTGCACCGCTGCATCCATGCAGTCGTGCATCTCATCGCCGACCATGCGGACCGCCTCGGCATCCCCGCCCGGTTCTGCGCCGCAAAACTCATTGAGGGCGGTGATGGGCTGGCAGACGAGCTTGGTCTTGACCGGAACGAGAAAGAGCTGCTAGAGCATTGCATTGTGCAGATGGAGACAGAGGCCGGGCTTGACCGCAATGCCGCGCTTGCCGATATGCGCTATACCTTCATCGAGCGAGTGGTCGAAGCATCGGTAGTAAAGTGTCATGAGAGCCGTGAGCATGCTCGCTCAATGCGCATCGACAAAGTGCTGACCGGCCGCTATACCGCAATACCTGTTTTCCTTGGCATCATGC
>CAKTNU010000241.1 GCA_934589325.1 uncultured Oscillospiraceae bacterium
CTTCTGTATCTTGAAGCGCAGGATCCCGATAAGGACATTCAGTTCTATATAAACAGCCCCGGCGGAAGCGTGACCTCCGGTCTCGCCATTTACGATACGATGCAGTACATCAAGCCGGATGTATCCACCATCTGCATCGGCATGGCGGCGTCTATGGGCGCGTTCCTGCTCTCATCGGGCGCGAAGGGCAAGCGTATCGCACTGCCTAACGCTGAGATAATGATACACCAGCCCTCAGGCGGCAGCCAGGGACAGTGCACCGATATCCAGATTCAGGCCGAGCAGATACTCAAGATAAAGAAGCGCCTTAACGCCATCCTCGCCGACAACACCGGCAAGGACATTGCGACCATCGAGCGCGACTGCGAGCGTGATCATTTTATGACCGCTGAGGAGGCCCAGACCTACGGCATTATCGACAAGGTCATCTACAAGCGCTGATAAATCATTTTGATTGGGGGGACGCGTGTTCCCCCAATCTCCATAAAAAGGCGCATTGACGGAACGGAGAAGTATATGGCAAGGAATGAAGATAAAAAGAGCTTAAGATGCTCATTCTGCGGCAAGCCGCAGTCCCTTGTGACGCGTCTTATAGCCGGCAACGGCAGCTACATCTGCGATGACTGCGTGCGTATGTGCATGCAGATAGTCGAGGATGACCCCATAACGGCCCCGGCTGAGGGCTTTGACGGGCTGCCGCTGGTTTTTGAAAAGCTGCCGAAGCCCATGCAGATAAAAAAGGGGCTGGATGAATACGTCATCGGTCAGGAACAGGCCAAAAAGGTCCTTAGTGTAGCGGTGTATAACCACTATAAGCGCATCCTGCGCGACAAGAAGGACGATGTGGAGCTGCAGAAGAGCAATATTCTCCTCATTGGCCCAACCGGAAGCGGCAAGACATTGTTTGCCCAGACCATGGCAAAAATGCTCGACGTGCCCTTCGCCATTGCTGACGCGACGACGCTTACCGAAGCGGGCTATGTCGGCGAGGATGTTGAGAACGTCATACTCAAGCTCCTGCAGGCTGCAGACTTCAATGTCGAGCGCGCCCAGCGCGGCATAATCTATATCGACGAGATAGACAAGATAGCCCGCAAGAGCGAAAATACCTCTATTACCCGCGATGTATCCGGCGAAGGCGTTCAGCAGGCGCTGCTGAAGCTGCTTGAAGGTACGGTCGCAAATGTCCCGCCGCAGGGGGGCCGCAAGCATCCGCACCAGGAGTTCATACATGTTGACACTACGAACATCCTGTTCATCTGCGGCGGCGCGTTTGACGGGCTTGACAAGATAATCGAGAAGCGCACGGATAAAATGTCCATGGGCTTCGGCGCAGATATCCAGAGCGGCCGCGACCGTGATGTCGGCGAGCTTTTAAGCCAGGTGCAGCAGCACGACCTGCTGAAGTTTGGAATAATCCCGGAGCTTATCGGCCGCCTGCCGGTCGTTGCATCCCTTGAATCCCTCAAGCGGGATGATCTTGTCCGTATCCTGACCGAGCCGAAAAACGCCATGACCAAGCAGTACAAGGCGCTTCTCGACTACGACGGCGTGCAGCTCGAGTTTGCCGACGGTGCTCTTGAAGCAGTTGCAGACAAGGCAATCGAAATGAAGATCGGCGCCCGCGGATTGCGCAGCGTTATGGAGGGCGTGATGACTGATGTGATGTACTCCGTCCCGTCGGACAGCACTGTCAGTAAGGTCGTCATTACGGCCGACTGTGTCAAAAACGGTACCCAGCCGGAAATAATCCACACGAACTCCTGATTTTTACCCACTCCGGAAAGGAGAAGCTATGAGCGATAACACAATAATAACAGAGACAATGCCCATGATAGCCCTCAGAGGGCTGAACATGTTCCCCGGCATGATGCTCACCTTTGACGTCGAGCGCGATTCGTCGCTCGGCGCGCTGGAAATGGCCGTTAAAGGCAGCCGCAGCATCTTTCTTGCGGCGCAGAAAGATATATCGGTCGATATTCCGGAGGAAAAGGATATATATTCCGTCGGCGTTGTCTGCCGGATAAAGCAGCAGCTCCGCCAGCCGCGCAGCAGCATGTGCCGCGTCATGGTGGAGGGGCTGTACAGGGCGAAGGCTCTGCATATAAACGTCTCCTCCAAGGCATATACCGCAGAGGTCATGTCGCTGCCCGACAAGCCGGAGCGCGTCAGCGAGAAGCGGCTTATCGCACTGATGCGCAGCTGCCTCTCACTGTATCATGACTATCTCGCCGAAAATCCCGAATCGATAACCGAGCAGATAATAAACGTTCTTGCCGTGAATGAGCCGGGCGGAGTCGCGGACCATATCGCGCATAATATCCACCTGAATCTCGACGACAAGCAGCGTCTGCTTGAAGAGCTGTATCCCAGCAAACGGCTGGTCCTGCTCGGCAAGCTGCTGAAGCGCGAGGTGGATATACTCCGCATCGAGAAGGAGCTGTCCGAGGCGACGCAGGAGCAGATGAACCAGAACCAGCGGGAGTATTATCTCCGTGAGGAGATGAAGATAATCCAGGCTGAGCTCGGCGAGGACGGACAGACCGATGACATCGGAGAGTACCGCCGCAGAATAAGCGAACTTGCGGCTCCCGACGAGGTCAAGGAGAAGCTCAATAAAGAGCTTGCCCGTCTTGTGAAGCAGCCGTTCGGATCGTCAGAGGCGGCAGTCCTGCGCGGATATCTTGACACCTGCCTTGAACTCCCGTGGGGCAAAAAGACCACAGAGACCATTGATCTTGAGAAGGCCAGAAAGCTGCTGGATGATGAGCATTTCGGGCTCGAAAAGGTCAAGGAGCGTATCATCGAATATCTCGCCGTAAAGAAGCTGAGCCCCGATATCAAGGGCGGCCTTATC
>CAKTNU010000242.1 GCA_934589325.1 uncultured Oscillospiraceae bacterium
GCCCCGTGGAACAGCCTGATGTGGTCGCTGATGACCGACGTCTGCCGCGAGATGGGTGTGCGCACCGATGTGCCGTTCCGCTACCTCACGGAGTGCGAAAAGGACATCGTTTATCACGGCCCGGCGGAGAAAAAGCACATCTTTTATCACGCCAGAAATTCCAATCAGGCGGGTGAGCTGGATTTCACCTACTTCAACGCCGTCTACACCGTTGAAAACGCGCTGTCAAAGGTCAAGGACGAAAAAGGCATGAAGCGCGTTGAAAAATTCCTCAAGGAGGATGTTTGCCCCGAGTGCCGCGGCACGAGGCTGTCCGCAGCGGCCCGCGCACCTAAGCTGCGCGGCATATCGCTGGATGAAGCCTGTGCAATGACGCTGGCTGAGCTTGTCGGCTGGGTGCGCGGCGTACCGGCAAGTCTCCCCGAGGAGATGCGCCCTATGGCGGACAGCATCTGCGGCGCATTTGAGAGCACCGCGAAGCGGCTCATGGATCTTGGGCTTGGCTACCTGACGCTTGACCGTTCCGCCGCGACGCTGTCTACCGGCGAACGCCAGCGTATGCAGCTTGCCCGCGCCGTCCGCAACCGCACGACCGGTGTCCTCTATGTGCTGGATGAACCGTCTATCGGTCTGCACCCATCGAACATCGTTGGGCTCACCGGTGTAATGCATGATCTGGTCGCCGACGGCAATTCCGTGATCCTCGTTGACCACGACACGCAGATATTGAAGGAATCCGACTGGCTAATAGAAATGGGGCCGGAGGCCGGAGCGAGAGGCGGGCATGTCATAGCCGAGGGTACAGTCACCGACATTGAGAACGCCCCTGCATCACAGATAGGTGTGTTTCTCTCCGGCAAAGCGGAAACGTGTCTGCGGAGCCGCACGCCAAAGGAGGCTCTGTTTGAAAACGGGGCAATATATCTGTCCACCTCCGGCATACATACGGTAAAGCCGCTGGATGTGCATATCCCAAAGGGTCGGCTCACCGTCGTCACGGGTGTGTCCGGCTCCGGCAAGACCACAATGGTCCTTGAAAGCCTTGTACCGGCATTAGAGGCGGACATCGGCGGCACGGTGCTGCCGGAGCATATCCGGGCGATAAATGCCGATGGGATACAGCATGTGAAGCTGATCGATGCCACGCCCATCGGCATAAACGTCCGCTCGACCGTTGCGACCTATGCCGGCGTACACGATGAGCTGCGCAAGCTGTATGCACGCTCCCCCGACGCGAAAGAGCGCGGCTGTAAGGCCAGTGACTTTTCCTACAACACCGGTTCGCTCCGCTGCCCCGGCTGCGACGGTACGGGCGTTGTCAGCCTTGACGTTCAGTTCCTGCCGGACGTAAATATTCCCTGCCCTGACTGCCGCGGCTCCCGCTATGCAAGAGCCGCCTACGGCATAAAGCTCAAAAACCGTGCCGGACATGAGGCTTCGCTGCCCGAGGTCATGGATATGGACGTAAACTCCGCCTTTGATTTCTGCGCCGATATGAAAACCGTCAGCCAGCGGCTCGGCATACTGCGTCAGCTGGGTTTGGGCTACCTTACCCTGGGCGAAGAAACGCCCAGTCTGTCCGGCGGCGAAGCTCAGCGGCTGAAGCTTGCGAGTGAGATAGGCCGGTCGCAGACGGATTCTGTCTTTGTCTTTGATGAGCCGTCCATCGGCCTGCACCCGCTGGATGTGCGGGTGCTTCTCGGTGTCTTTCAGGCGCTGCTCGATAACGGCGCGACTGTCGTCGTTATCGAGCACGACCTTGATGTCATCCGAAATGCCGACTATATTATCGATATGGGTCCCGGCGGCGGAGATGCCGGCGGCTGGATCGTTGCCTGCGGTACGCCTGAAGAGATACGCTCGGCTCCCGACAGCATTACGGGAAAATACCTATGAAATATACGGAGGAACATAAAATGGAACTGCCTGTCTGCCCCGTTGAGACCACACTGATGCTCATCGGCGATAAATGGAAGGTACTGATACTGCGCGACCTTATGGACGGCACCAAACGCTTCGGCGAACTCAAGAGGTCCATAGGCAGCGTATCGCAGAAGGTGCTGACCGCGCAGCTGCGCGACATGGAGGACAAGGGGCTGCTCACGCGCAAGGTGTATGCCGAAGTCCCGCCGAGAGTAGAATACACCCTCACCGAGACCGGCCGCAGCCTGAAGCCTATCCTCGATTCCATGGTCGTCTGGGGCACGGACTACCAACGCAGAAACGGGTGATCGCCATGCGTTCCATGATACCCGATAAAGACATTCACGTCCGCAGGATACGCATCCCGACCCCTAACGGCAGCATCCCCGCACTGCTGCTCTCACCGCTGACCTCGCCCTCGAACGCCGTGGGGATACTGTGGATACACGGCGGCGGCTACATTTCCGGGATGAAGGAGATGGTGCATATGTCGCGGGCCGTTGAGCTTGTGAAGAGCTTCGGCGCGGTCGTGCTGTCACCTGGCTACAGGCTGGCAGTAACAGCCCCTTATCCGGCTGCAATGGACGATTGCTTCGCGGCGCTGCTGTATCTTAAGGAGAACTCGGCCGCTCTCGGTGTGCGGAGCGACCAGATCATGGTCGGCGGTGAAAGCGCCGGCGGCGGTCTGTGCGCCGCGGTCTGCATCCGTGCGCGGGATGAGGGTACGGTGAATGTTGCCTTTCAGATGCCGCTTTACCCAATGCTGGACGACCGCGACACCGAGACATCCCGCAATAATCACGGGCGGGTCTGGAACACCCGGCGCAACCACTTCGCATGGCGGCTGTATCTGCGCGGGACAGACCGGGAAGCGCTGTCCCCATATGCTGCACCCGCACGGCTCGCCGACTTCTCCGGTCTGCCCCCTGC
>CAKTNU010000243.1 GCA_934589325.1 uncultured Oscillospiraceae bacterium
GTGCGTCCGGGACCGTCGGTGTGAAGCCAGCGGAGGAGCCTGTGCTTTTTCTGCCGCGTGATGCAGAGCTTTCAATACGCTATGAGCTGCCGCGTTTCGTGTTTGCGCCGATAAATGCCGATGAGCGCGCCGGAAGATACGAGATAATGTATAAGGGTGAGATCATATTCCAAGGCGAACTGGTTTATACCGAGGATATCCCAATGCTGCGAAAGACAATGGGGAATTTATATCAACGAATGGAGCTTGCTTAATGCAGGAGAGACTTCAGAAAATAATATCCGCTTCCGGGCTGATGTCGCGCCGCGCCGCCGAGGAGTGTATAAAGGCGGGGCGGGTAAGCGTCAACGGAAGCGCTGCCCCGCTTGGCATGAGCGCAGATTCGGAGACGGACGATATACGGGTGGACGGCAAAGCTCTGCCGAAGGTCGGCGGCAAGCGGTACATAATGCTGAATAAGCCAAAGGGATATGTCACGACTCTGCACGACGAGAAGGGCCGCCCATGCGTAACGGAACTGCTGCATGGCCTTGATACCAGAGTTTACCCGGTCGGACGGCTTGATATGTACTCTGAGGGGCTTCTTATCTGTACAAACGACGGAGACTTTGCAAATAAGCTTATGCACCCCTCACATGAAGTGGAGAAATGCTATCTCACATGGGTCCAGGGCGAGGATATAGGTGAGGCGGTCGAGTATCTGCGGTATCCGATGGAAATAGACGGTTATATGACACGCGGCGCCGAGGTAGATATAATATCTGTTGCCCCGGGCGGCGCGGAGCTTGCCGTGACGATACATGAAGGGCGCAACAGGCAGGTCAGAAAGATGTGTGCCGCCGTGGGGCTCAAGGTCACAAAGCTGTGCCGCATCCGCGAGGGGAGCGTTGAGCTTGGCGATCTGCCGAGCGGCAAATGGCGCGATCTTACGCTGGAAGAACTGGCTTCGTTTGATAAATAGGACATGAACATGAATATAATCGACGAATTGCAGGCGAGGATGCCGAAATTTTCAAAGCGTCAGCGCCATGTCGCCGAATACATATGCGGCAGCTGCGACAGGGCGGCATTTATGACCGCGGGCGCACTTGCCGAGGCAGCCGGAGTCAGCGAGTCAACGGTAGTTCGTTTTGCGGCTGACCTTGGCTTTGACGGATATACGGAGTTTCGCGCCGCCATGCAGGAAAATCTGCGTGAGCGGCTGACATCTGCGTCACGGCACGGCGAACAGGATGAGCGCGCAAAGGTGCTTAGAGACTGTGTCGCCAAGGATACGGCCAGGCTTAACGCACTGCTAAGCGAGAAGAATATAAACAATTTTGATTATGCCGCTGCGATAATCGCAAAGGCCGAGCGGGTATTCATTCACGGAGGCGGATTTGCAGCATCATCGGCCGCAGCGCTGGAGGGCTGGCTTGGACTTATAAAGCCGCGGGTCGTCGCACTCGGCGATGTTGTGACGGCGCGCCTCCGGTTAGGTGCGGTGGATATCGGAACGGGTGATGTACTGATAGTTTTTGCATCAACGCCGTCAGCGGATTTCGCTGTGGAGCTTATAGAATATGCCGCTTCCTGCGGCGCGGCGACTATTGCGGTCGCAGAGAGGGAATGTCTCATGGACCTGCCGCTGAGCGCCGGCATTGACGTGGACTGCGGCGGCATACCGCCGATGCATACTGCGATGCTGTGCACGGCAAACGCCCTTGCGCTTGCTGCAGACAGGCTGCTTGGCTCGCCGTTTGAAAAATTCTTTTCTGACGCGGAGAATTGATGTTATGGAGAATAAAAAAAATAAAGTCGCCGAGGCGGAACTGGTCGTCATCGGCGGCGGACCGTCCGGAATGATGTGTGCTGCAGCGGCCGCGGAGCGGGGCATGCGCGTGATACTGCTCGAGCCGAACCGTCAGCTTGGCCGCAAGCTGCGCATCACGGGCAAAGGGCGCTGCAATGTTACGAATAACTGTGATATCAAGACGTTTATGACAAATATCCCCGGAGACGGCAGGTTCCTGTATTCAGCGCTCAACCGTCTTTCACCGGCGCAGACGATGGAGCTTTTTGAATCGCACGGGCTCAAGCTCAAGACCGAACGCGGCAGCCGCGTTTTCCCGGTGTCCGACAACGCAAATGATGTTGCAGGGACAATGGCTCATTGGTGCGAACGTGCCGGCGTGCATATTATGCGCACCCACGCGAAGGGCATAGATATCAAAGACGGAGCTGTAGCCGGGGTCGTGACGGAGGATGGTCTTATAGAATGTCGTGCCGCCGCTGTCTGCACCGGAGGACTCTCATATGCGCTCACCGGGTCTACCGGTGACGGTTACAAATTTGCCGCCGCTGCCGGTCACAGCATTGATACACCGTGGCCGTCCCTTGTTCCGCTTGAGAGCAGCGACGATTACTGTGCTGAAATGCAGGGCTTCGCGCTGAAGAATGTGACTTTGTCGGCCTATGAGGACGGAGTGCTGATATACAGGGAACTCGGCGAAATGCTGTTCACGCATTTCGGCGTGTCGGGCCCGCTGGTGCTGTCGGCAAGCTCCCATATGCGCCGCATGGGTAAGTCGAAGTACACGCTCGAGATAGACCTGAAGCCTGCGCTTGACGAAAAGAAGCTGGACGCAAGAATATTGCGCGATTTTGAGAAGTATGCGAACAAGGAGTTCAAAAACTCGCTTGGTGATCTTGCGGGCAAATCAATGATACCTGTTCTCATCAGACTCTCCGGCATCCCGGAGGACACGAAGGTCAATTCCATAACCCGAGAGCAGCGGCACCAACTGCTGCACTTGTTCAAGGCTTTTCCTGTGGCAATCTCCGGTATGCGCC
>CAKTNU010000244.1 GCA_934589325.1 uncultured Oscillospiraceae bacterium
ATTATCAACACGGGAAACGGCTCCTTGTTCCATGTGCTTCCGCTGCCGTGGGCGAGGTCATACGATACGCTGCCGTTGCTATGTACTACCTTGTTGTTGCCATAGAATACCCACGCGGGAACGAGCAACCCTGTTGCCTCGCTGTTTTGTTCACGCACTCGCACAAGGCAAAGCTCTAATTTGTCTATCGTTATATCCATCTCGCCGCCGTTGCCCTCCCACATTTTCAGAAAGGCTTCGTATTCTACTTTTATCATGGATTCAAATACATCCATGATCTTATCGAATGGGAGAATGACTGCGTTTTCAGTTACCGTCTCCACGACCTTAACAGGATTGCTCCATGAAAGCTGCGAAAGACCGCTGCTATCCACCGTAAAGACTATGCATTCATAACTCCACGGCAAGGATGTCGCGCCGTTGTTTGCGTCGTTGAGTCCGTTGTCGGTATTAACGAAGCAGGGCACGCCGTTTATAATTCGCGTGTAATAGAGCCGGTAAGCGTAGTTCTCGGCCGGAGCGCCAAGCTCCTTGCCGTTGCCGCCATACTTCCCCATGCCGGCATCGCCTACCAAGAATGCGTGGCCGAATGTATAGTTGTCAGCGAGTCCGGCAGCTGTAAATACGCCATCGCAAAGCGCCTTTGCCTCGTCAAAGTCTATGGCGAGCTTTTGACGCGCCGCCTCCGGCAGATTTGTGCCGTTCGTACGGAGTATGCCTTGCGTGTTGTATTCGGTGCCTTTTTTTGTCCTTGAATACACGCGATAATAAAGGTGGGCTCCGAATCCGCTATTTGCGGAGGTCCATGAAATGGGCGTGAGCACGCTCATGCTTCGCGCCGTATCCTTTGCTCTATCGGTGTCAACGTTGAGCTGAAGATAATCGCCCACATTCTCCAGTTCAGTCATACGCATTGTACCGTCTGACACTGGCGATGCCGGTGCGGTTTCGGGCGCGGCGGCGTATATTTTCTCTATTTGCTTTAATCGCGCGACATACTCCTCCTCCGTATAGCCGCGCTCCGCATAGCTGCCATCAGCAAGACAGCGCTTTGCATCGATGATAAGGGGCTCTATCTCGGCCTTTGTTTCCACATGCTCCCCGCTCGCGTCATACGCCGTTTCTCCGGCATAAAAATAGTTGAACACCTTGGTCACAATCTCCTGCGAAAAGCCGCCTCGCTCAACGCGCACGATAGGCATGGCCTGAGCCGCGGGCGCTTCAATTTCAGCATCAACATTTATGCGGAGCCGCCCGTTTAGTCCCTCGGCAGAAAAAGTGTATCGCCCTTCGGGAATACCCACGTCATCTATTGCCGCGCCGTTTGACGGCTGTGCCGCCTGCTCAATCATCCTTTCCGTATCCTTCTTCACCACCACCGCCTTCTCCGGCGTGGGCTGGCAGGCCGCAACGCCCGCCGCCACAGCCATGCAAAGCAGAATCGCTATATATTTTTTCATAATTGCCTCCTCAGTAGCCCCTTGCCAAATCGATTATGCTGCCGTCCACCGCATTAATAACGAGGATAGGAATCGGCGCGCCAAGGGAGGATTGTCCTACACCTCCAACCTCATCATAAGTGTAATACTCTTGTGAGCTCATAGTGGTGGTCCTTGTGGAATGTCCGTAAAACACCCACACGGGAACAAAAATACCCTGACGGCGCGCAAAGGCGTTTTGCTCACGCACCCTACACAATTCGAGCGCAACACGGTCAACGAAAATATCGATTTCCTGCGGATCGGCTGCCGTGCCGCCCCAGTCCACTCGCGGCTCCCAGATGGTTTTCATCATCTTTTCAAAGATTGGTTTGACTTCATCGAATGTCATCATGCCGACATTTGGCTCCAGCTCTTCACCTGTTTCGACAGGGTTTCGCCAGTTAATCATTGCGATACCTTCTGCATCCACGAGGACTTCAACATACTCGTACCCCCAAGGAAGCGAGTAGCTATCGGCCATACCAAAGCCATCTCCATACGCGATAAAGGTGGTTGGAATATTCCAAATCATGCGCGTATAGATGAATTTAATAGCATATTTACCGGACTTATCGGGCAAATAAGCGACATTGCCAACTCGGTATACTCCTCCACTTCCCGATGCAGTAAGAAAATCATCGCAGATCTTTTGTGCCTCTGCAAGGCCGACTGTAAGATTACCTTCAACGCTGGGCGGAACTTCCTTCCCATCAGTCTGAATAGATTTATCAATCGAATAGAGTGCATCTCCCATATCCCGATCATAGTATAGACTTGAATTCAGGCTCATAGCGTCCGCTCCATCATAAACGCTTAAATCACGGTTGATACCATCTGTGTCGTATGAACGGACAAGTAGAAGATGGTCCTCCGTTTCCGGCATCCAGCAATGCAGATTATAATAGACCGATTTACCATCATCGAACCGTGTCATCGTCCCATCGGATATGTAAGATACCCCGTCGTTTGCCGTTTCGGGAACATTCTTCAACCACATCTCCGTTTCATCGATTTTCCGCTGCCATTGTTCCTCGGTATAAAAATCCTTGTCGTAGCTGCCATCCGCCTGCATTTTTTTATAACGCAGCAGCATTTCCTCCACTTCAGCCTTTGTTATCGTATGGGTGACGACGTTATAAGGTTTTCGATTGGGATATAAAAAGTTGAATATGCCCGTAACCATTTCCTGCGAAAAACCGCTCTCCGCAACACGGAGTATTGGTATCCCGTCGGCTTCGGGAAGGCTGACTGACGCATCAACATTGATTCTGAGCTTTCCGCCTGCCCCTGTCGCTGAATAGGTATATCGTCCCTCCGAGACATCCATATCAC
>CAKTNU010000245.1 GCA_934589325.1 uncultured Oscillospiraceae bacterium
TTGGCAGCGGGAGAAGGATTCGAACCCTCACATACGGAGTCAGAGTCCGCTGTGCTACCTTTACACAATCCCGCTAAACGCAAGAGCTATTATAACCGAAATATTCGATTTGTCAAGCATAAATTTGCGCTTTTCTTCAAATTTTCTTCATCCGGATGCACCCGGAAGCGGCGTGACAGGCGGCGGTCAGCGTCAGCAGCAGGGAATATATCCGATGACGGCGCATCTTCGCAGCGTCCTTCGCCATATGGCAGTCAGCAATGAGGACAACGCTTATCACAAATGAGGCCAGACCCAACAGTGCAGAGAAGGGAGCTCGTTTGAAGCTACGGCGCTCGGCAAACATATGTGCGATGGCCGAGACGAAGAACAGACCGCTCGCAGCCTCGTGCAGCCGCATAAAGAACGCATTGAGCTTATGCAGCCCAAGCCTGCGCAGCGGATATTTTACCAGCAGCGCAAGCAGACTTACAAGTGCGATGATTCCTGCGGCAGTTCCGAAAACAGACATAATACTCTCCTTAAATTACTTGCTGATGTATTCGGCGGCCTGCTCGCAGTAGTAATTCACCAACAGATCCACGCAGGCACCGTAGCTTTTGAGCCCCATGTTCTGGTCATAGCTGTATAAAAAGCCCTCGTACACCGTGTTTGATACCTTTTGTACAGGCGTCTCGAACTGTGCCCAATATTCACGGTTCGCGGCAAAATCGCGGCGGACATTGTCGTTCAGCGTAAGATAGACACTTTTCCACGTGTCGTAGTCGGCAGAGTACAGGGCGTTGCCAAGATGCGTATATGCCAGCATGCAGGCCGAATAGCAATATTCCGCGTCGCCGTATTCGAGACTTGCGAGCACGGCGACAAAGTTCGCCTCCTGCTCCTTTGCCACTCCGCGCTGGTGCGCCAGTTCATGCGCTATGGTAGAAGCGAAAAGCGCGGGCGGAAAATCGGTGTTGACGTTGGCCTCGGCCGTGAAGGGAAAGAAAAAGCCTGTGAAGTCCGTATAGCTCATTACACGCGAGAAGTGCACGCCCTTGGCGCGTACCTCGGGGCCGACGAGACAGGGCAGCTCGCGTTCCGCGTTGGCATATACCTCGTCGGAGCGGTCAAGAAGTGCGGCGCGGTCGGCGATGTAGTTCCCGTCGGCGTCCCGCGGGACCTGCCCGGAGTATTCGTTCGCGAGAGCGGCAAAGTATCTGGTCACGGTCTCAAGCTGCTCCACGCTGATATTTCCGTTTTCAAGGCCGCTGCGGGTCATAAAATCGTCGCCGTAATAATATACTCCCCAAAGCAGGCAGAACCCGGCATACACCGCAAGTCCGGCGGCGAGGAGGTTTATCACCGCCGCATACAGCCGCCGGAGCCGTTCGCCGCGGCGTATCAGGGCGATGACCGTATAAATTATATAGCCCAAAACGGCAGCGGCGGTCAGGCCGATAAGTGCCTCCGCCATCGAAAACGGCAGGTGCGAATTCAGCCGTGCGAGTGCATGATGCACCGTCTGGACCAGCTTCTCGGACGCCCAGACCATCAGTGCGTGGTCTCTGCGTGTCGCAAGATGCAGGATTATTACAGCCGCACTGACGGCGGCAATTATGTGCCCAACGGGACTTGAGCGGTAAAGCGCGGAAAGCCCGGAGCGTTTTTTCTCTTTAATCTTATCCATGCGACTATAATACTACAGCCCACGCCGTGCGGCAACTGTAATTTTTTGAATTTTGATTGACTTTGCGCCCGGCACGTGGTATCATACCGACCTGTTATAAGAAGCAAAAGTTAATCACAACAAACTTGATATTCTGAGCAGGCGGCGGATCATATCCGTATCGCCGGGTCGTCGAAGAACGACAGCAGAAACTGCGTCAGCGGTCTTTGCGGGACAGCAAAATGCCCCGGGAGACTGCTTTTTTACTCCCGAGATGCTTTTAACAAAAATCCTGAAGGGAGCAATTTCAATGAACGAAGCTAAGATCATCAACCGTCTGTCAGCCGTCGGTATAGCGGGGAATATCGCACTCGTTGCGTTCAAGCTGTATGCCGGTATTGCCGGGCATTCCGGCGCTATGGTGTCGGATGCTGTACATTCGCTGTCCGACGTATTTGCAACGCTGGTCGCCTTTATCGGCGTGCGTATATCGCAGAAGGCGCCGGATCAGGACCATCCCTACGGCCACGACCGGCTCGAGTGCGTTGCGTCTATGATACTGGGTATGATACTGCTCGTGACCGGCTTCGGCATAGGCGTGAGCGGTGTGCGCCAGATAGCAGCCGGACATTATGAGCAGCTCGCCGTTCCGTCGGCCATAGCTCTTGCGGCGGCGATCGTGTCGATAGCGGCGAAGGAGGCCATGTTCTGGTACACACGGTACTATGCAAAAAAGCTGAATTCCTCCGCGTTTATGGCCGATGCATGGCACCACCGTTCCGATGCGCTGTCATCGGTCGGTTCACTGATCGGTATAGGCGGCGCGATGCTGGGGGCGCCGGTACTGGAGCCGATAGCCTGCGTCACGATATGTCTGTGCATACTCAAGGTGGCCTATGATATCCTCAAGGATTCGATAGACAAGATGCTTGATACCGCATGCAGCCCGGACTATGAGGCGGCACTGTGCGATTTTATTGCCGGACAGGACGGCGTTGAGCGTGTGGATAAGCTGCGGACGCGCAAGTTCATCGGTTGCGGTTTCACCAAGCATCAGATCTGTCTCGGCAAGACGTTTGTCGAACAGATGGTTCAGATTCATCAGGAGAGGTCTGAGCACCAGTCCGATGAAGAATGCGAGGAGCAGGAAAA
>CAKTNU010000246.1 GCA_934589325.1 uncultured Oscillospiraceae bacterium
GCACCACGGACAACGTATTCTCCGGCCTGTGCATGATCGCCGAGAACGGCGAGGTGCTCGCCGCCTCCGAGTGCGAGGACAGCATGGCAGTTACCGAGCTTGATGTTGAGTACATCGTCAATTCCCGCCGCGGCAGCGACGATTTCGACCTTGATTCCGACGAATACTATGAGACCGTATGGGGCGGCGAGCCGGTCGAGACCGAGCTCACCCGCAGCTATCGCAAATATCCGCATCTGCCCGCGAAGGCCGAGGACCTGCCGGCCTACTGCGAGCGCATGCTCGACATTCAGGTCTCCGGCCTTATCAAGCGCATGCAGTACGCAGGGCTTGACCACTGCGTAGTCGGCATATCCGGCGGCGTGGACTCCACGCTTGCCGTAATGGTCAGCGCGATGGCCGTCAAGAAAATGGGTCTGCCGTCCACTAATGTCGTTGCCTGCACCCTGCCCTGCTTCGGCACCTCCTCCCGCACCAAGTCCAACGCCATCGTCGTCGCCGAACAGATCGGCGCGGAGGTTCGCGTCATCGACATCGGCAAGAGCGTCTACCAGCACTTTGACGACATCGGCCACGCGCATGACGATTACTCCATCGCCTTTGAAAATGCGCAGGCCCGTGAGCGTACTCAGGTGCTCATGGATATCGCCAACAAGATAAACGGTCTCGACGTCGGCACCGAGGATCTCAGCGAGTTCATCGACGGCTGGTGCACCTACAACGGCGACCACACCAGTATGTACGATGTGAACGTCGGTCTGACCAAGACTCAGGTCCGCGCAAATGTCAGCTACATCGCCGGCAAGACCGAGGACCGCGTCCTCAAGGCCGCGCTCTACGATGTGCTCGACTGCCCCGTCACCCCGGAGCTGCTGCCGATACACGACGACCAGATCGAACAGAAGAGCGAGGACTCCGTCGGCTCCTACAGCCTGCAGGACTTCTTCACTCATAAGATCCTCATATGCGGCTTCGGCCCGGCCAAGACCCTGCGTCTGGCCAAGATAGCCTACCGCAATGAGTTCACTGACGCGGAGCTCATCCGCTGGCTCAGAAGCTACTGCAAGCGCCTGTTCACCCAGCAGTTCAAGCGCAGCTGCCTGATGGACGGCCCCGCGGTCGAGGCGTTCAGCGTCTCCCCGCGCACCGGCCTGCACATGCCCTCCGACGGCGAGAGCACCCTCTTCCAGCACGAGCTCGACGAGCTGGCAAAGGAAATGGGTCTCGAATAAGCCGAGATTATATTTACAGAAAAAGTACCGTGTGAAAACACGGTACTTTTTTTATCGGCTCCTATCGCCCATGTCCGCTCGACCGGCGCGGCATGACACACGGTAATATTTATCGGCGCCTGATGCTCTCTCGGCAGTCTGCTTTCAATTCGTTTGACTATTAATTAGCAATCAACAAATCCATTATAGATTCTCATATGAATTTTGTGGATAATGTATAAATTTCGTGCTTTTCATACTTGTGCACTCCGGGATTATATAGTATAATACAGTCAGATCAGCAAACGGTATTACATTCACTATATCAAGGAGGAAAAGAATGACTAACGAATATCTGAAAAGAGTTTACGCGGAGGTCAAAAAGCGCGACGGGCATGAGCCGGAGTTTCTTCAGGCGGTGCGCGAGGTCTTTGACTCGCTCGAGCTTGTTATCGACAAGCACCCCGAGTGGGAAAAGGCCGGACTGATAGAGCGTTTTGTCGAGCCGGAGCGCGTCATAGAATTTCGCGTGCCCTGGGTGGACGACAGCGGCAAGGTGCAGGTCAACCGCGGCTACCGCGTGCAGTACAACTCCGCCATCGGCCCCTACAAGGGCGGCCTGCGCTTCCATCCCTCCGTCAATCTCTCGGTCATAAAGTTCCTCGGCTTCGAGCAGATACTTAAAAACTCCCTGACCACGCTCCCCATGGGCGGCGGCAAGGGCGGCTCCGACTTTGACCCGAAGGGCAAGTCCGACGCCGAGGTCATGCGCTTCTGCCAGAGCTTCATGACGGAGCTTTTCCGTCACGTCGGCCAGTTTACGGACGTCCCCGCGGGCGATATCGGCGTCGGCGGCCGCGAGGTGGCATACCTCTTCGGCCAGTACAAGCGCATCGTCAACCGCTTTGACGGCGGCGTCATCACCGGCAAGGGGCTGACCTTCGGCGGCTCTCTGGCGCGCACTCAGGCCACCGGCTACGGCGTATGCTACTTCTCCGCCGAGGCGCTGAAGCATCTCAGGAACACGAGCTACGAGGGCAAGACCGTCGTCGTCTCCGGTTCCGGCAACGTCGCGCAGTACTGCGCGGAGAAGGCGACTGCACTCGGCGGCAAGGTGGTCGCGATGAGCGACTCTCAGGGCTACATATACGACCCGAACGGCATAAACCTGCCCGTTCTGTTCGACATCAAGCAGCGCCGCCGCGCACGCATAAGCGTGTACGCGCAGGAGGTCCCCGGCAGTGAATATCACGAGGGCTGCAAAAATATCTGGAATGTCAAGTGCGATATCGCGCATCCCTGCGCGTCCCAGAACGAGATGGATGCCGCCGGCGCACAGGCGCTGGTCGACAACGGCGCAATGGCCGTGTTTGAGGGCGCAAATATGCCGCTGACCCCCGAGGCCATCGAGATAGTGCAGAAAAACGGTCTGCTCTACAGCCCCGGCAAGGCCTCCAACGCAGGCGGCGTCGCCACCTCCGGTCTTGAAATGAGCCAGAACTCCATCAGAATGTCCTGGACCTTTGAAGAGGTCGATGAAAAGCTGCACGGCATCATGCAGAACATC
>CAKTNU010000247.1 GCA_934589325.1 uncultured Oscillospiraceae bacterium
GAAGAGACCGAAGAAAAACCTGCATGTTGTCATGAACAGGACTGATATGACCATGGTCGTGCCCATGCCGAGCAGCATACAGTCGCGCAGGCTGCCTCTGGCGCGGTCATAGAGTCCGGCGCCGTAATTCTGGCCCACAAAGGTCATAAGTGAGATGCTGTAGGCATTGAGGACCATCCAGTTGAACGCATCCAGCTTATTGACGGCGACCCATGCGGCGACAGTGTCCGTTCCGAACTTATTTATAGCCGCGGTGATTATCATATTGGATACTGCATACAGCACCGACTGAAGTCCGGCGGGAAGTCCGATATGTATGGCGCGTCGCATCATGCGTCCGTCGACGCGGATATTTTTAAGCTCAAGCCGATAGCTCTCACGGCTGTGCATCAGGCTGCGGCACACAAGCACTGCGCTGATAAGCTGGGCAAGACTCGTCGCAATGGCAACGCCCTCTACCGCGAGCCCGAACACGACCACAGCGACAATATCCATCGCTACATTCATTACGCAGCATATTATAAGGAAATACAGCGGGCGTTTTGAATCGCCCACGGCACGCAGTATGGCGGAGCCCATGTTGTATATCATCGCGGGCACCATCGACAAAAAGACGATGCGTAGATAGCTGACCGAGTCGGCCATGGTCTCCTCCGGAGTCTGCATTATACGCAGGAGCCACGGTGCCGCGGCAACGCCGACTATCATCATGACCGCGCCGCAGACAGAGGCGAATATTATAGCCGTCTGTACGCCCTTGCTGACGTCCTCCTGGTCATTTGCCCCGTAGTACTGCGCGATTATGACCGTTGCTCCGGAGCAAAGGCCGGTAAAGAATCCGATTATAAGATTGAGTATCTGTGAGGCGGAGCCGCCGACGGCAGCAAGCGCTTCCTTGCCGACATACCGTCCGACAATAACGGCGTCGGCCATATTATAAAGCTGCTGGAACAGCATGCCGAGCAATACCGGAAAAAAGAAGCGCATCAGCTGCTGAAGTATGCCGCCCTCGATTATAGCGTTATGTTGTATTTTCCGCTCATCCATAACAAAAACCGGCGCATTGCGCCAAGCCTCCGTAAGATTTTTCAGCGACTAATGCTACCACATTCACGGTGATATAACAAGCTTAGAAAACGCTGATTTTTATAGCTTTTTAACAAAATTTTTAGTACATTTTTGTGCATATAGCGTCAAAAACGGTGCTGTGTGAGGCAAGCTGCAGGTATTGCTCGTCGTAACGGGCCTGCAGTCATACGGCACAAAACGTGCAGAACATGTTCTGCACGTTTTTATCATCACGATTCAATTATGAACTGCCAGCGTTTTTTCAGATTATCCGGCATCATGTCCTTAAGGGTCTGGCCATCTCGGGCGAGATTTTTATTGTCAAGATGATAGAAGAAAAATTCACCTACACCATCATTGAAGCCAAGCTCAAATTCAAGTTCTTTTTTGAAGTACGGAAAAACCGGCTTGAGCATTGAATCCACAAATTCCACTATACTAATCGGATTTTGTGAAAGGCCTTCTATGATGTTGTCCTCTTCAGCGGAGAATTTATTCCAAAACATTTCTGCCGCAGGCATGCTCATTTTCTTTGAAAAAAACATGGTATTGCTCTCCTAAAGATCAACGCTTTTCATGGCTGCCGTGCTTGCGTTCCCAGCGTTTGCGCTGCTGGGCACGTATGACCTCGCCGGTGTTCTCCACAAGCTGCGGGACAATGTCATCCTCCAGCTTTTCCTTGCCCTTTGCAAGCAGACGTATCACTATCACAAGCGCGGTAATGGCTGGCAGTGCCGCACAAACTACCGCAATGAAACTCAGCAGTGAGCACCAGTCTTCAACGCTCCTTGCAGCGTTCTCCCAATACGGGTAGATAACGCCCATGGTCTGCATCGAACGGCTGCCGAACTGCCCGGCGAGCTTCAGCAGTCTGCCGAACTCGAAACGGCGGCTGTTCTCGACTATCTCTCCACGGCCTATCGGGAAAGAAGCCTTGACGACGCCGAGTGCGAAATCCTTGACCGGATCCGCCATGACGACCTCATAGCAGGTTATGCCCGCATCCTCGACAAGCTGCGAATAGCCGTCATAGGACATATACAGCCCCCGGCCTGCGGTATAGGCGGCGGTGCTGAACTTGTCCTGCTCTCGCTCAACGACGCCGGCTATCATATACGGTACGCCGTTGATCTTCATGCTGAGCCCGGCAATATCCGTGCCGCCGTAGAGCAGCCACGCCAGCTCCTCATCAAGCAGGACTCTGTCCTTCATCAAGTCACGCTGTGATATATAGCTGCCGCTTATGAGCCGTATCGGGTGGAACTCAAAGAACTCACCGCCGACGGCAATGACCGCGGCCTCGCCCTTGCCGTTATCACTGCTGACATTTACCTTGCCTGTACAGCTCCACGCGTCGACAAAAAGCGTACTGTCATTGTCGATATCGAGAGCTGCTTTATGCAGTTCTTCGGTCAGCTTGGTGCGGAAGGCCGAAACCTGCTCAAGCCCTATCTTTTCGTCGACCGGGATAAAGCAGCTCAGCTGCGAGAACTCCATGTCGCCCTCGCCGCGCCAGCGCTCGGCCTCTTTCTGGCTCTCAAGCGTGTTGGAAAGGACTGCTGTAGTGATGAGGCAGGCGGCCATTATCAGCAGCAGGGCGCCGTTGACGATGGCAAAAACTATTCTTTTTTTCTTCCTGTTTCCTCGTTTTTTCATGTGGACTCAGCCATTCTTACCTGATCGCCGCCCTTGACC
>CAKTNU010000248.1 GCA_934589325.1 uncultured Oscillospiraceae bacterium
ATACCGCCGCCGTTTCAGCCCCTATTGCAGCACGGCAAGCCTGTACCTGTGGGCCGTGGCTGGCGGCGTAATACCGGAAATGCGGGACTATAAGCCAAAGAAATAAAGAAGGATACACCATGATTTCCATTCAACACTACGACTCGCCGCTGGGCGCTATTCTGCTGGCGGCAGACAAATCGGTCTACGTCAGCAATGTCCAAGCGCCGTGGATGGCCATGCACAGCGCCATGCCCATGGCGGTGGGCAGCAGCGCCGCCAGCGCCGTCCAGGCCCATCAGCCGTTCTCGGGGACTGTCGATGATGCGGCAGCCCATGACGCCGCAGGCGTTGCAGCCCAGCCCCATGCACATGGTGAGGGAAATATAGGGTACATTTGGTCACAGCAGTTGTGTCAAAAAAAGGCCGTCCTGCATAGGCAAGCAGGGCGGCTTTAATCGTGTTCGGGAGTATCCTCCATGTTATCAAGAGCGTAGGCAATCATTTGGTTAATCAGTTCATTACGGCTAATATCAATACTGGCCGCTTTTGCATCTACCTCTTGGAGCGTATCAACTGATATACGCAAGGAAATTATTTCCTTTTCGGGCTTTTTTGCAACAAAATTTGCCAAAACATCACCGCCTCTCTTGCATATTGTATTCTTTTCTGATAACATAATAAATATTCTAAAAACGATAGCTAAAATAGATTACAAATGGAGAGGGGAAACATGAAAAGACTACTAAGATTGGCAATTTTGCTCTTGGCAAGTGTGGCACTTCTCTGTAGTTGTAGTAATAGTGAGCCACAAACAATCGGTGACGAATTTGAAAAGAAAAATTCGCAAACACAAAAGACGTTTAGAGAAATGTTATTGCAGGAGGGAGTGCCTGCGAACGGAACGACAGGGGAGAGAAATAGCAAAAAAGATGCCCAAGTAGGTGTTGAAAATCAGGGAACAGATGGGGATACATTTGAGTGTATGTATTTCGGTGACATTCCAGTTGGACTACTGACAACACCTGATGCGACCACAAAAGAGGTGGAGTATTTTATAAACCAAAGGTTTGGCACGGATCGAGCTTTTAAAATACACCATCTCGATAGCACATTCCAAAAATATCAAATTGAAGTTGATGACTTGTTTAGTTTCTATGGGTGTAAAGGCCGTGCCGTATTTTGCTTTGATTGGAATGAAACTTTATCGACTATTACGCTTGAGTTTTATGACGATAGTGGGATCACACCTGAAATCGTTCAAACACTTCATTCGGACTTGGAGGAAATGCTTGGACTTAAAAGTGGATGGACTCTTGACGAAGAACCGGGTTGGGGTGTTACGACTTGGTGCGTTTGGAATAGCAAAAAAGACGGAACTCCGTTCGATGTAAAACTATCGAGCTATTTTTCGGCTAAATACCCAACAATGAGTGATCTTGAGTTTGAGAGAACGGTTGTAGGTGCAGCGATGCAATTCACTAATAAATACGGGACACGCGATACCCTTTGTGCCCATTCGGGATGTACAAATTACATAGCATCGTCAGGAGACACAAACTGCTGCACAGTTCACTCCAGCAAATGTTACGAGTGTGGATGCTATATAGCCGAAGATGCCATTTGGTGTGTCGACTGCCTTGCAAGTACAGCAGAACGATCATTTACTAACAAGTACGGGACACGCGGTACTATTTGTGCTCATTCGGGATGTACGAATTATATTGCACCGTCAGGAAATACGAATTGCTGCACAACCCATTCTAATAGATGCTACGAGTGCGGATGCTACATAGACGAAGATGCTTCTTGGTGTGTTGACTGCCTCGCAAAAGCCGCAAAGCAAGCACAGCAGAACAAGGCGCACTATTGCGAAGAATGCGGCAGCACGGCAGATTATTCGATTATCGGGATAACAGGTAATAGGGAGTACTACTGTTATAAGCATTACAAGGAAATGCAAAAGTTGATGAAAGGGCTGCTTGAAAACTGATTGTTCGGCGGCACAAGCTGTTGCTAAACCTCTACCTTTACGGCCACCATGCAAGCAGCACCATTCTGCATCTGTAAAGGATACCGTATCACTTTGCGGATATATCCTGAAATTGAATGACCTTTACGGATAATTGAAGTGTGCAAGAAACGCCCCGCCTGTTATGCTGGAAACAGAAACAGGAAAGGGGCGTTTTTCATGGAGAACAGCAGGACCTACTACTATGCGAGGGTGTCCGGCAAGGAGCAGAACCTTGACCGTCAGCTTGCCGCATTTGCCTCTATGGGCGCGTCTGAGCGCGATATTGTGACGGATAAGCAATCGGCAAGGACTTGGACAGGAGCGGCTACACAGCCCTTAAAACGGCGCTGCTGAGGCGTGGGGACACGCTGGTAGTTAAGTCACTGGACAGGTTGAGCCGGAACAAGGCGGACATAAAAAACGAACTGCAATACTTCAAGGATAACGGTATCAGGCTAAAGATTTTGGACTTGCCAACAACAATGGTTGACTATCCGGCGGGACAGGAATGGGTGCTGGAAATGGTCAACAATGTGTTGATTGAGGTGCTGTCCTCTATTGCTATGCAGGAGCGCGAAACGATACGGCAGCGGTGTGCTGGATGTGAACGACGCGCAGATGATCTACGATATGTATATGTGTATAAGCTGGATGAGCTGACCCAGACCATGTGGCTGCGGGCGGACGTGGACGGCGACCGGAGCGTCAATGTGCAGGATGTGCAGTATCTTCTGAAGCTGCTGGTAGAGTGAGATATAGCCAAGGC
>CAKTNU010000249.1 GCA_934589325.1 uncultured Oscillospiraceae bacterium
CAGCTCTACGTCGCGGATATTGCTGACGCCGGTGAGGTACATCACCATGCGCTCGAAGCCGAGGCCGAAGCCCGCGTGACGGCAGCTTCCGTAACGGCGCAGATCGATATACCACCAATAGTCCTCTTCCTTGAGTCCAAGCTCCTTCATACGCGCCAGCAGCACATCCAGACGCTCTTCGCGCTGGCTACCGCCGATTATCTCACCCACGCCGGGGACGAGGCAGTCTGCCGCCGCGACGGTCCTGCCGTCGTCGTTCAGGCGCATGTAGAACGCCTTGATGTCACGCGGGTAATCGGTGACAAAAATGGGCTTTTTATATACCTGTTCGGTGAGGTAGCGCTCATGCTCCGTCTGGAGGTCTATGCCCCACTCGACGGGATAGTCAAACTTATGGCCGCTATTCTTGAGTATCTCAACGGCCTCGGTATAGCTCACGCGGCCGAAATCGTTGGACACAACGTTATGCAGCCGTTCGAGTAGCCCCTTGTCGACAAAGGAATTAAAAAACTCCATCTCCTGCGGGCAGCGCTCCATAGTGCGGTTGATGATGTATTTCACCATCGCCTCGGCGGTGTCCATATAGTCGTTAAGGTCGGCAAAGGCCATTTCCGGCTCTATCATCCAGAACTCGGCGGCATGACGCTGAGTATAGGATACCTCTGCGCGGAAGGTCGGGCCGAAGGTATATACATCGCCGAAAGCCATAGCGAAGTTCTCGGCATTGAGCTGGCCGGAGACGGTCAGGCTCGTGGGCTTGCCGAAGAAATCCTTGCTGTCATCTACCGTGCCGTCCTCCTTGAGAGGGAGATTGTTGAGGTCAAGCGTTGTCACGCGGAACATTTCGCCTGCACCTTCGCAGTCAGAGCCGGTGATTATCGGGGTATTTACATAGACGAAGCCGCGGCTCTGGAAAAACTCATGCACGGCCTGCGCCGCAACGCTTCTTACGCGGAAGGTCGCGGAAAAGAGATTGGTCCTCGGACGCAGATGCTGTATCGTGCGCAGGAACTCAACACTGTGACGCTTCTTCTGGAGCGGGTAGTCCGGCGTTGATGCACCCTCTACCGTTATTTCATCCGCCTTGAGCTCGAAGGGCTGCTTTGCCCCCGGAGTCAGCACAAGCGTACCATCGACTATCAGCGCCGCGCCGACGTTCTGCTTCGCTATCTCATCATAATTATTAAGAGTGTCTCTCTCAAACACGACCTGCAGCGACTTGAAGCAGCTGCCGTCATTGAGCTCGATAAAGCCGAAGTTTTTGAGGTCACGGACGGTTCTGACCCAGCCGCAGACTCTGATCTTCTGCCCATCAAAAGCTGAAGCGTCGGCAAATATACCGGCAATTTTCTGATGCTTCATAATGGCACCTTTCCTTTCTTTGTGCCGGGCGGCACTCATAATCTATAAATATACACGGCAAGCGCCGTATTTTGTTATTATAAACAGTCTGCGGCGCTTTTGCAATATTTTTATAAAATTTTGGCTCGCTTACCGTAATGCGGTGATCAGAATATCATCTCTACCGGCGCCATATAGTTTTTGAGCTCTATCTGCCGATACTCGCCTCCGGCTTCACCGTCCCGCGTCCACGCCACGGGCTTCTCAAACGTGAATTTTGCCTTTTTCGTGTGCAGTATCAGCAGCTTGTCGCTGTCAAACCTCTGACTCAGCACGCTGTCTACTATCTCGCCGAATCCAATCACGCTTCCCGGGTCCCTAACGAGCACCAGCTCCGATTCTCCGTCGCCGAGGCAGACCATTTCCTCGCGCAGGCGGACGATCCCGGCTACCGAGGTAGAGTTTGACATGCTGCCGTATACGAGCCGCCCCTCGAACACTCCTCCGTCGTACTCAACGCGGGTATTATAGCTCTCCAGCCTTGGCAGTGCGGCCATTCCCTGCAGGACATAAGCCAGATGCCCAAGCAGCTTCTTCTGGTTCTGCGGCGTAGCATAGCTGACCTCGGTGAAAGCGCCGAAGGCCGCTATGTAGGCAAAATACTTATCGTCTCCAAAACCGCCTACGTCAAATGGGTGCGGCTCGCCGTTCAGTATGCGTCTCGCTGCTCCGACCGTATCATTTTTCGGCAGGCCAAGCGTTGTCGCAACGTCATTCGCCGTGCCCATTGGAATATAGCCGACCTTCGGCGGATTTTCAAGCTGCATAAGTCCGGCAAGCACCTCGCTCAGCGTACCGTCTCCACCCACGCAGGCCACAACATCATAATTTGCCGCGTGTCCAGCCGCAAATTCAACAGCATCGCCGCGGCCTGAGGTAAAGAACAGCGTAGTGCGATATCCGCCCTTATCAAGCAGATCAAGCGCGTCGCCCAGTCCGTTTTTGAAGCCGCCTCGCCCTGCCGCAGGATTTATAATAAGCATCAGCTTTTTCATGACGCTTTCTCCTTTTCAACATTTCTATATTTATTGTTGTGTTTTATCTCTTTTACCGCCGTGATTTCAGAATTTCAGCGCCGATGATCAAAAGTTTTCAACATTTTATTATAATGATATACTCTGCTTTGTTCCGATTATATTTCCCTTTGCCCTTTTCGTCAACTTAATATTACTCAATAAAAAAAGACACAGCCAGAGCTGTGTCTTAATTTCGTTTAATGCTTTACTCCATAGCGTTGAGCTTGAGATCCATCGCGGATTTCTTGTGCGCCGCATTCTTCTTATGCAGCAGACCCTTACCGGCCGCGCGGTCAACAGTCTTAACGGCAACTTTATAGGCACTGACGGCTGCATC
>CAKTNU010000250.1 GCA_934589325.1 uncultured Oscillospiraceae bacterium
GGGTCAAAGTTGAGCCCCTGAAGCTCCACGACCAGATCACCGAGCATGTTTCCGACTTCGCCCAGATCCTTTGTGCGGACGCTGTTGAGTGCGGCCTCGGAAAACTCGGAGATGTTCTTCTGCGCGTTTGAGCCGTAGTTCATGACCTGTTCCGTATTGAGCACGTCTATCTTTTCAGAAAACGCCTTTACTGCTGCTTGCTCGGCGGGAGACAGCTTCTCAAGCTCCGGCTTTTCAATGGGGATTTCCTTTTCCTCTTCAACAGGGGTTGCGGCCTCGGCAACAGCCTCGGCGGTAGGCTCAAGGGTGAGGGTGGGGATGTAGCTTTCTTCGTTCATGTTCATATATCCTTTCTGAAGTGGTATCAAATATCAAAGTCCTTGCCGCCCGAAAGACCTTCACGGGCGAGCATTTTGTTCATGACGTCTATGTCGGTTTCTATGTCGAGTGCCTGGTTTGCGAACAGAGAGTCAAGCAGATTCTTGTAAGCGTCTATTGCGGTGTCGAGCATTTCAGTTATGCTCTTCATAGTTTTGTCCAGATTTTCCCCCTGAATACCTTGTGCGCTCATCCTATCGTAAGCGTTGAGGAGCTTTATCGTTGTCGGAACATAATAGCTCTGGAATTTCTTTATCTGCGGTATATCGGAAGGATCGGCTATCGCATCCTGCGTTATCTTGTCAGTAATGCGCATCAGCTCGTTTATCTTCTGCCGTATGTTCGGATCCTTTATAGACATATACAGCCGCCCCATCTCGCTGAGCGCACGGTTGCCCTCCTCGATTATCGGGTCAATCTCCGGACCATAGCTCTTTTTCTCGGTCTGGGGCTGCTCGGCCTGCTGCGCCTTTTCTGCCGCGGCGCTGTCCTTTGCGGCCTTTTTGCCGGCCCGACGGCCCACAAGATATGCGCCGCCTACTGCGACTGCAGCCGCAGCCAGCAGCCAGCCCAGTTTATAGACAGGGGTAAATATGCACATGAGCAGCCAGCATATCGCAAACGCGTATATAGGCGCTGCAGAATGTTTTTTTCTGTTTCTTCTCGACAAGGGGCTATCCTCCCAAGTATATATTCAATGCTATTTTATCTCGAAATATTGTTTGAGTCAAGAGTATTGCAAAATACATATCGGTTGTAGTATAATATAATATGTAGTTATAGTGCTTTTGGACGGGCTGATACAGCCTGCCCGGATATTGCCGAAGGAGAACAGAACATGATAAAGATCGCTCCGTCCATTTTGTCTGCCGATTTTGCCCGACTTGGCGACGAGGTCGCAGAGATACGTGCAGCCGGCGCAGACTATGTGCATTTTGACGTGATGGATGGCAGCTTCGTCCCGAATATATCCATTGGCATCCCGGTTTTGAAATCACTCAGAAAAGCGACGGATATGTTCATAGACGTGCATCTTATGATAGACCGCCCTGTGCGTTATGCGGAGCAGTTCTGCAAGGCCGGCGCCGACCTCGTCAACTTTCACGTCGAGGCCGACACGGAAGATAACATTCTCAAGGCCATAGATATTGCGAAGTCGCTCGGGAAAAAGACCGGCGTCACACTAAAGCCCGGCACACCGGCAAAGGCCGTGCTGCCTTATCTCGGTATTGTCGATCTTATACTGGTCATGACCGTTGAGCCCGGCTTTGGCGGGCAGAGCTTCATGCATGAGCAGCTGCCCAAGATAGCAGCGATCCGCAGAATGATAGACGCCGGGGGACTTGTCTGCGAGCTGGAGGCAGACGGCGGAGTAGACGCGAATACTGCGCCGCTGGTTATCGCTGCAGGAGCGGATGTTCTTGTAGCAGGCAGTGCCGTGTTCGGCAAGAGCGACCGTGCCGCCGCGATAAAGGCCGTTCGCGGATATTGAACTGCGGCCTATAGATCATGCCAATGCCGCATAGCGGCAGAACGGAGAAAAAATGTCTTTCTTTCCTGCATCTCTTGAAAATCTTATAGATAAATTCGCATCTCTGCCCGGTATAGGCCGCAAAAGCGCACAGCGCCTGGCTTTCCATGTACTTTCGCTGCCCGAGAGTGAGGTTAATGCCTTTGCTGCCGCAATAACCGATGCCAAGAAAAGCGTTCACTGCTGCCGCATCTGCCAGAACCTGACCGAAGGGGAGATATGTTCCGTCTGCGCCAGCGACAGACGCGATAAGGGGACTATCTGCGTCGTGTCGGAGCCGAGGGACGTGCTGTCGATAGAGCACGGCAGGGAATACAATGGGACATATCATGTGCTGCACGGAGTCCTTTCGCCGATGAATCACGTCGGGCCGGATGATATACGCATAAAAGAGCTTTTGAAACGTGTCGCCGAGGAGGATGTGGAAGAGGTCATAATGGCCACAAATCCTGATACCGAAGGCGAAGCGACCGCGATGTATATTTCGCGCCTGCTGAAGCCGTTCAATATAAAGGTCACGCGTCTAGCATACGGTATTCCCGTTGGATCTAACCTTGAGTTTGCGGACGACGCTACGCTCAACCGCGCCATAGAAGGGCGCATCGAGATGTGATACTAAATCGCACGTAAATTGGGCAATATTTCAGTATTGGGCGAAAACGAAGGCTTTTGCGCAATGCTGACCGGAGCATATACATATAAATACCGAGGACTCGACATTTCAGTCTCGGTAAATCTCGAAAGAATGGAGAAAAAACAAAAAATATGGTATCTAAACTTAAAATTATTCCTCTTGGCGGCCTCGGCGAAATAGGCAAGAATATGAC
>CAKTNU010000251.1 GCA_934589325.1 uncultured Oscillospiraceae bacterium
GGAAAGCTCCACCTCCGCGCTTTCGCCGCGGAACAAAATACTTTTCCCTACATTGCCACCCACGTCAAGCGGGCGTAGCTTTTTCACCGGCAAAGCGCTACTTTCTAGTGTCTTTATCATTTCCTGCCCAACGGCACCCATTGCCCCGGCAACTGCTACTATATATTCCTTTTTCATATTCTGATTTCTCCTTTGTTCAGCTTTCCGCATCGCGGCCTATTCGTCGCAACACTCTTCCACCACGCTACACAGATAGTCCCAAACTCTCTTTGTGGATGTGATATGAAGTCTTTCACTCGGCGTGTGGATCCCATCCTCATCCGGGCCGATGCAAACACAGTCCAGCCCTGGAATTTTCCGGCTCAGTAATCCACATTCAATCCCGCCATGAATCGCAAGAATAACCGGCTTTTTTCCATATTGCCGGAGGAAAACCTGTTCCATGACCTTTTGCAGCGGTGTATCCGCCACGTACTCCCACGGAGGATAGGTGCCGCTTCGCTTCGTCTGCCCTCCAAGCGCTTCTGTCAATGCGGCTAACTGATCGGCCGCAGCCGCAATCTGGCTCTCCGATGCTCCCCGTACCGTGTAGCAGGTGCTTATCGTTTCGTTTTCTGTTGCCGCAACGCCCATATTCAAGGAAAGCTGAACCATACCCGCAATCTCGGTGCTCATCATCTGCACACCATTGATTGCCGAAAACAGCAGCGCCAATGCTCTCTTCGTGCTCTCCTCATCCAAAGGTTTCCCGCCCGCTCCTGCTTCCACGGTACGGATCCGAATGCCGTCGTCCGTAGAACGATATTCCTTTTTCATCTGCTCATACTGCTCCCGAATCGCGTCCTTTGCCGCACTCGGACTCTTTACAAGAATCGTCGCTGCTGCCATTCTAGGAATTGCATTTTCCTTTTCTCCGCCGTTGAAGGCGCACAGGCGGGTATCTGTTTTCTGCGCCACCGAACACAGGACTCGCGCCAGTAGCTTGTTGGCATTTCCCCGGCCACTATTGATTTCCTCGCCGGAGTGTCCACCCTTCAAGCCGTCGAGCGTAACATCGAGCGTCATTCCATCAAAGTTTTTCCGGGAGACCGGGATGCTGCACTCCACGCGCATTCCTCCCGCGCAGGCAATCGTGAAAGTCCCCTCCCGTTCTGAATCCAGACTGATCATACGCTTTCCTTTCAGGCAGGACGTATCCAGCGCCTGTGCGCCAATCATGCCTGTTTCCTCGTCCGCCGTCAAAACAATTTCCAGCGGCGGATGCTTCAGCTTCGAATGATCCAGCAATGCCAGCGAAAGTGCTACGCCGATCCCGTCATCCGCTCCAAGCGACGTCCTATGCGCACCGATCACATCGCCCTGCACGAAAAGCTCCAGGCCCTCCGTGGACATATCTCTATCCGAGAAGGCTTCCTTTGCGCATACCATGTCAAGATGGCTTTGCACAATCAGAGGCGGCAGCTGCTCCATTCCCGTGCTGCCATTCTTTCTAATCACGATATTGTTTGCCGCATCGCGCAACACTTCCAGTTCGCGTTCTCTGGCAAAGCGGATACAGTACTCGCTGATTCCTTCCATGTTTCCGGAGCCATGCGGGATATTGCAAATCTCCTCAAAGATCTCAAAGACACGCCGCGGCTCCAGTCCGTTCAAAACCATATTCTCTCGCCTTTCCCAGCCACGAGACCCCTTAAAAGAATTGCCGGCTCTGTAGCGCAGAGCCAGCAATCTCAAAGCATCTGCGCTATCCTTTGTCTGTTAGTCTCAGAAGCTGTTCTTTCGATTCAGAAGCTGATGTCCTTAAATTCTTCAATAAAACGGCAGATATAGCCAACAACGGCATCGCAGATTTCCTTACCCATCTTCGCCGTGGCACCCACAGCGGAGACCGAATAATCCATTCCGGCGCTGTGGCCATACTCGATCAGGTCGCCGCTGTCACTCACATCGCTGGTGCGCGTGTTGATATACACTCTTGCACCCTCGAAGTTCATACTCTGCAGATCCATAAGCTGCATATTTCCGAGCTTTTTGTTCACAGGCAGGTGCGCCTGATCCATTTTGACCGTCTCCGGGGCAATATGAAGCATGAACGCCGTCTCGGTGATATCGCCATGACCGCGTAGGCCCCACTCCTTATTTAAGCAGCATGCAATCTCGAACCACTGAATGTTGGCAACCGGAATACCCTGATGGCGCAGGTTTTGGCCGACCGTATAAAGTGCATTGTTATTACCGCCGTGACCGTTAATAAACAAAATGTGTGTACAGCCGTACTTGATCATCTGCTCGCAGATCTCTGTAACATAAGCAATCAGCGTGCTCTGGGATACCGCCAGCGTACCCTCAAAATCATTGTGATACAGGGCATGTCCAAAGGGGATCACCGGAGTCACCATTACGCTCCCGCTGCTCTCGCCAACTTTCTTGGCAATATAATCGGCGATCATCCAATCTGTTCCGGTGGGTAGTGCCGGACCGTGCTGCTCATTGCTTCCGACGGGAATCAGGGCAACCTTCTTTGTCTTAAAGCTTTCCTTGTTTTCCTTCCATGTGTTTTCCCAAACAAAATTTGTCATTTTGATCCGTTCTCCTTCTTCAAATAAGTTTTATCAGCACTGGAACTCATCTTTCATGAAGTCTACAATGTAGTCCACACAAGCCTCTACGATTTTCTGTCCCTTTTCCCTTGTAGCTACTGTTGCATCGCCGAGCATACAGATTGGC
>CAKTNU010000252.1 GCA_934589325.1 uncultured Oscillospiraceae bacterium
TGCGCAGCTCGCGCATAATACGGCTGCGCTTGATGAAGGTATCCTTCACGTCGGGATTCATGATAAGGTCGGTATATCTCTGGCGATAGCGGAGGTCAACATTGGTCAGGCCATGGTATTTTTCCGGAAGTATCTGGAGGCTCTTGGACAGCAGCACGACCTCGGCAGCACGGATGGACGTCTCGCCGGTTTTGGTGACAAAAACCTCGCCGCGGACACCGATGATATCACCGATATCGTACTTCTTGAAGTCGGCGTATTCCTCCTCGCCCACCATATCGCGGGCGACGTATATCTGGATGCTGCCCTGGAGATCCTGCACATGGCAGAAGGACGCCTTGCCCATGATGCGCTTGGACATCATTCTGCCGGCCACGCTGACAGACTTGCCCTCAAGCTCAGCGACGGCTTTCTTGACCTCCTCGCTGTGATGCGTGACGTCATACTTGGTTATTTTAAACGGGTCTCTGCCGCGGCTCTGGAGATCTGCCAGCTTATCGCGGCGAATTTTCAGCAATTCCGACAGATCCTGTGCCTGATTATTGTTGACTTCGCTCATAATCTAACCTCTATTTTATATCTTACTTATTCTCAACGCTGATGATCTCAAACTTGAGATTGCCGGCCGGAGCTTCAACGATTACCTGCTCGCCGGCACGGTGAGCTCTGAGAGCGCGGCCCACGGGAGAGTCATCGGATATCTTGCCTGCGCGGGGATTGGCTTCCTGCGAGCCGACTATCTCGTAGGTCTCCTCATAGTCATCCTCAATGTCGCGCACCTTGACGATGCTGCCGAGGGTGACGGTGTCCTTCGGGGCGTCGTGGTCGATATTGTCGACTATCTCGGCGTTGTCAATGAGGACCTTGATCTCTGCAATGTGGGAATAGAGCTTGCCCTGCTCGGTCTTGGCCTCGTCGTACTCGCTGTTCTCGGAGAGGTCACCGAAGCTACGGGCTTCCTTTATCTGCTCCGCAACCTCTTTCTCTCTGACGGTCTCAAGATAGTTAAGTTCTTCCTTCAGCGCTTCAAGGCGCTCCTGACTCATTTTGAATCTGCTAAGCTGTGCCATAAAGCAGTACTCCTTAATATATAAATTTGAATTAAGCGATGGTATAACAGTATATATTTATCCGCTCTCCGTGTCAACCGACTTTTGTCATACTAAGCATCGTGAGCGCGGCGACAAGCTGCTCGTCATTCGAGCTGACGGCAGTACCGTCGCTCGCGCCGACCGTTCCGCTTGTGGTGCCGGTAGCGGAGCTGTCGCTGTTATAGATTATCTGGTCAGGCACGACTCCGCCGGCCTTGGAGATATCCGTGCCTCCCGCGGTAAGATAGCTGCCTGTCGAGAGTCTTATTGCGCTGCCGTCGGAGACCTCAATGGTCGACTGGGTGCGCGTATCACCTGTAGTGGCTTCACCGACGAGGCTTGCCGCCTTAAATTCCTTCATGACGGCCGCGAAAACCTCCGCCTCGGCGTGAGTCTCGGTATTTATGAGAACGCACATCGGTAGCTGGATACAGACATTGTCGGATTCATACCTCACGCGGTTGCCGGACTTGTCGACCATCTCGAACAAGGTTCCGCCCGGGAGCAGATAGTCGAGAAAAGCACGTGCCTCAGTCGGCAGTCCGCCGGAATTGCCGCGCAGGTCGATAACAAGCGATATCGCGCCCTGATTGAGCAGGTCCTCGACTGCGTTTATCGCGTCCTGACCGCTGCCGGCCTCGAAATTGTCTATCTTGACATAGCCCGCGCCGGTGCGCTCCATACGGTAGGTAACGGCGCTGACATAGTTCTTTGCGCAGTCAACGGTATATACGTCGCGCCCGCCTATCTCAACATCGTACTTCACGTTCATGCGGGAGCGTATCATGGTGCGGACGGTATCGACGTCCTTGCCTTTAACGCTCTCCCCGTCTATCGCGGTGATGACCATACCGGCTCCGAGACCGGCATTAGCCGCCGGTGTGCCGGGGTTGACGGAAATTATCTGGTAACCGCTGCCGCTGCTGTCCTGCATTATCGACATGCCGATACCGGAATATTCATTGGTGGAGTTGATCTGATATGTACGGTATTCGTCTGCGGACATATAGTAGCTCCACTTATCGCCCAGACCGCTTATCATGGCGGCAGCGGCGCTGTTGCCCATTGCCGTTCTGTCCGCCGGATCGATGAAATATTCGTCGACAAGGTCCTTTATCTCGATATACCGCATGGCCTCGTCAAAATCAGCCTTGCCGCCGACCGATTCCAGCATCTTGGTATAGGTCAGCGCGGTGCAGCCCGCGACGAGCAGGATAAGGACTATCAGAACATATTTCAGCTTGATCCTGATGTTGAAAAACGCGGACAGCACTCTGCCTACCGAGGCGAGGAATCTCTGCCATAAACTCATATGCGCTCCCCCTGTAAAAAACGCGTTGCCAACCGCTGACGTTTTTTACCGCCAGCGGTTGGTCGTTACTTTTTGTTTATAAGATTTGCCGGTAACTCAGTCGCCTGCGTCGGGCGCATAGCTCAGGCCGCCGAAGAACTGCTCCGGGTCGATGCAGACGCCGCCCTCACGTATCTCAAAGTGCAGGTGCGGGCCGGTAGAATAGCCGGTGCTGCCGACATAGCCGATGGTATCACCCTTGCTGACGACCTGACCGTAGGAC
>CAKTNU010000253.1 GCA_934589325.1 uncultured Oscillospiraceae bacterium
GGTCTACATGGGCAGCACCGTGGTCTACGGCCGCGGCACCGCCGTCATCACCGCTACCGGCATGGACACCGAGATGGGCAAGATAGCCGATGCTCTGGCTACTGCGGAAGAAGGGCAGACCCCGCTGCAGATAAAGATGTCCCAGCTTTCCAAGATACTGACCTGGCTGGTCCTCGGCATATGCGTGCTCGTTTTTGCGGTGCAGCTCCTGCGTGCGGGCGGCTTCACGGTCGAGGCAGTGCTTGATTCGTTCATGATAGCCGTCTCTCTCGCCGTCGCCGCTATCCCCGAAGGGCTCGCCGCCGTCGTCACGGTGGTCCTGTCCATCGGCGTCACGAACATGTCCAAGCGCAACGCGATAATCCGCAAGCTCACCGCAGTCGAAACTCTCGGCTGTGCGCAGATAATCTGTTCAGACAAGACCGGTACCCTGACCCAGAACAAGATGACAGTCGTCGACTGCTTCGGCGTCGACGAGAAGCAGCTCGCCTCCGCAATGGCGCTCTGCTCCGACGCGGAGCTTGACGAGGACGGCAGGATAACCGGCGAACCGACCGAGGCGGCACTGGTCGCATGGGCAAATAAGCTCGGCGCGGATAAGACGACGCTCAAGGCGCACTTCCTGCGCTGCGGCGAGGCTCCGTTTGACTCCACGCGCAAGCTCATGAGCACCGTCCATGTCAACGGCAGCGGCTACATCCAGTACACCAAGGGTGCGCCCGACGTGCTTGTCGGCAAGTGCGCCTATTATATCGGCAAGGACGGCGAGCGCGTCCCGATGACCGACGAATACCGTGCCGAGATACTCCGCGCCAACAAATCCATGGCCGACCGTGCGCTGCGCGTACTCGCCTGCGCCGAGCGTGTCTGGGATGCAAAGCCTGTGAACTTCGAGCCCGAGACTCTTGAGTGTGAGCTCTGCTTCATGGGTCTGTGCGGCATGATAGACCCTGTCCGCCCCGAGGTAGTCGACGCTATCGCCGAGTGCCGTGAGGCCGGTATCCGCCCCATCATGATAACCGGCGACCATATCGACACCGCCGTCGCCATTGCAAAGGAGCTCGGCATACTCACCGACGGCAGCGAGGCCATCACCGGCGCACAGCTCAATGAGATGAGCGACGAGGAGTTTGAGCAGCGCTTCCGGAATATCAGCGTCTATGCCCGTGTCCAGCCCGAGCACAAGACACGCATCGTCAACGCATGGCGCAAGGCAGGCTATGTCACCGCCATGACCGGCGACGGCGTCAACGACGCGCCCAGCATCAAGTCCGCCGATATCGGCGTCGGCATGGGCATCACCGGCACCGACGTCACCAAGAACGCGGCCGACATGGTCCTTGCGGACGACAACTTTGCAACGATAGTCGGCGCGGTCGAAGAGGGCCGGCGCATCTACGGCAACATCCGCAAGGCTATCCAATTCCTGCTCGGCTCGAATATGAGCGAGGTTTTGAGCATATTCTTTGCGACGATAATGGGCTTCACGATACTTGAGCCCGTGCACCTGCTGTGGATAAACCTCGTCACCGACTGCTTCCCGGCGCTTGCGCTGGGCATGGAGAAGGCGGAGCCGGACGTCATGCGCCGCCGTCCCCGCGACGCGAAGGCCGGTATCTTTGCCGGCGGCATGGGCTTTGACATCGCATATCAGGGGCTGCTCGTCACGCTGCTCATCATGATATCCTATTTCATCGGCCACTTCATGGAGACCGGCGTCTGGGAGATAACCAACAGCGCCGACGGCACCACCATGGCCTTCCTGACGATGTCCATGGCCGAGATATTCCATTCGTTCAACATGCGCTCCCAGCGCGGCAGCATCTTCAAGCTCGGTACGCACAACAAGGCTTTGATATTCGCGGCGATCGGATCGCTCATCGCGACCACCGTGGTCTGCGAGATCCCCGTGCTCGCTGCGGCGTTTGAGTTCACGGCCGTCGATCTCAACGAATATCTCATCGCTATCGCTCTCGGCGCCTGCATAATCCCGCTCGTTGAGCTCGTAAAGCTTATCCAGAGAAAGCTCGATAAAAATAATTGACAGGCCGGGAAAACGGTGCTAATATAGCTTTTATCCGATAGATATCGGCTTTGACGGAGAACACCGAAGCAGAACACGCGCAGAGAGGACAGTCACCGGCTGCAAGCTGTCCCGGATATGCTTCTTAGTGACCGCTCCCGAGCCGGAGGGCGGAAATGCCCTCCCGTGAGTCAGCGTTAATGACAAAAGAGTTAAAGCTCAAGGTGGAACCGTGTATTTAAATGCACCCTTGGCGCGATGTATTCGCGTCAAGGGTGTTTTTGATATCATGCTTCCGCGGCGGGCTTGGCATGGCAAAATATTTGCGGCACAGCCGCATGGAGGATTCGATATGGACGAGAACAAATACACCTTTGAAAATGAAGAATACCGCCGCACCTATTGGCACACCTGTTCCCACGTGCTGGCGCAGGCCGTGAAGCGCCTCTACCCCGAGGTCAAGCTGGCCATCGGCCCCGCCATTGAAAACGGCTTTTACTATGATATGGACTCTCCCTTCCCCTTCACCCCGGAAATAATGGAGAAGATAGAGGCCGAGATGCGCAAGATCTGCAAGGAAAAGCTCAAGCTCGAGCGCTTTGAGCTGCCGCGCGAGGAAGCCATCAAGTTCAT
>CAKTNU010000254.1 GCA_934589325.1 uncultured Oscillospiraceae bacterium
GTGTAGTAATAGCCGGTGAACTTGCCGATCTTCTTCGAGGAGCAGAGCTCGACGACCATCGGGAAGGAGCAGTTGTGCACGAGCGCCATGCCAAAGCCCTTCAGCACCCACACGATGTAGAGCGCGGCGGGGAACGCATATTCCCCATGCTCGCCGACGACACGTCCGGTCGGCGCGACAAAGCACATAAACACCAGCGCGAGGAAGCTCAGTCCTAGGCCGGAGCTTATCGTCCACTTGCGGCCTATCTTGTCCGCAATACCGCCCGCAACAGCAAAGCCGATAACGGAGGCGAGTCCGCCTGCGATAGTCAGCACCATCGTCGAGCTGGAGGAGGAGTTCATATAATAGATGACATAGTTGCCGATATAGGTGCCGATCGCATTGTCGGCCATGAACCACAGAAATTCAGCGCCGAGTATGGCGAGGAGCATGGTCTTGTTGGCCTTGGACATGGGCTTATCGTCGTCAATAGGAGTTTCGATAGCGGCAAGGCGTTCACCCTCGGCCATCTCATCCTTCATTTCCTCGGCTATCTTGTTCTCACGGATCGTAAAGAACAAAACCATAGCGGAGATCACCATAAGCACGGATGCGACAATAAAGGGTATCTCGATCGTCCAGACCTTGCGGGCAGCGTCGGCAGAGTTTATATAATTGCTCAGCGGCAGGAAAATGCCGAGAACGGTGGCAAATGCGCCGCCGAAGTAGCCCATGATGTTTATGATGCCGTTCGCTTTTGCGCGCAGTGGCTTGGGCGTGATGTCCGGCATGAGCGCGACCGCGGGGTTGCGGTACATCATCATGAACATAAGAACGATGGCCATCATGATGACCATACCTACGATGTTATTGTAGTGGAAGAACAGCGGGATGAACGGGAAAGCTATCGCGGCAACGAAGGTGCCGGTCAGGATATAGGGCATACGCTTGCCGATGGGGGTACGGGTCTTGTCGGAGAGATTGCCGAAAATGGGCAGCAGGATAAGCGCGGCGAGGTTATCGCAGGCCATGATGATACCGACTATCCATTGTACCTCCAGTATCTTTGCCGGGTCGCCGGCCTTCAGCTCTGCCGATGAGAGGTTGAACATACGCCGGGCGAAGATGTCCGTCAAGAAGGTCGGGCACCAGGAGTCATACACCTGCCACAGCAGCAGGATACCGAAGAACGCAAAGCCTATCAGGAACGTTCTTTTGTAGTTGAGCTTCAGCCCTCCGGCCGAAGCGCCCTTAGATTTAGCCATGAGATACTTCCTTCCAAAATTTATTTGAAATTTTTATTTCCCGAATTCAGGCATAAGCTCTGAGGATATTATCTGCAGCATCTCGTCAAACTTATTGACGTCCGCCTCGGAAAAACGCTCCTTTATTCTGTCCATTACACGCTGCTCATAGCTGCTCAGAAGCGCCATGTAGTTATAAAATTTCTCGGACAGCTTGAGATGATACTCGCGGCGGTCAGTCGTGGAGTTCTCACGCTCGAGGTAGCCCTTTTTGATAAGGTTATTGACCTTGTATGTAGCATTGGACTGCGAAATATTCAGGAAATCCGCAAACTGGCCGATAGTCGGGTTATCCAGCATCTTTATGACCTCCAGAGAAAAGGCCTCCATCGCCGAGAGCGACCCGTCGCGCTCGCGCACGAGCTCGAACACCTTGCGGTAAAATTGCAGTTTGAATTTATCGTAGACCTCAGTAAAGCTCTTTTCCAGCATAGCTCCCCACCTGCTTTCATATATTACTTCATATTTTATAACATTTAAAAATTTTTGTAAACCATAAAATCCGTCATATTAGGCAGTCGGGCAAAAATGCCAAGCGAAAAAATGCGGAGCCGGGCGCGCAGTGCGCCGGCTCCGTAAAGCTCTGTTTTATTCCACCGATTTCAGTGATTCGGCCATATTTATCCGCTCCAGCTTCGGGCGCATCGAGAAATTCGCCGCCAGCGCAAATATTACCGTCACCGCAAAGGCCAGAGCATAGCTCAGTGCGCTTATGCACACATCGTAATGCATATACTCGACCTGGATTATCGCCATCACGAAGCGGTGCAGCAGCTTGCCGAGCAGCAGCCCGACCGCGCCGCCGAGGACGGACAGCATCAAATTCTCGCGCAGAACATAAGCCGCGGTCTCTGCCGGGTAAAAGCCCAGAACTTTTATCGTCGCTATCTCCCGTACCCGCTCCATAATGTTGATGTTCGTGAGATTATACAGCGTTATGAACGCCAGCGCCGCCGAGCACACGACTATCAGCGCAACGACGATGTCAAGGCTCGCCATGGAGTCTGCCATCATATCCCGCTCCTGCTGCACGACCGAGACATAGCTGACCCCGGTCTGTGAGCGGAGATACGCCGCCAGGCTCTCGCCCTTGTCCTCCGCATCTGTACGCAGCAGTGCGGCATTGTCCTCCGGCGCCCCAACAGTCTCCGGCGCAGCGTAGACATAATGGTTCAGATAATTCTTGCATATGCCGCTTATCGTCACGGTAATGCTTGCCTTATCCGTCTCCAGCGTCAGCTCGTCGCCGAGCTTAACGCCGAGCTGTTCTGCAAGTCCCTCACTTATCACGGTCTCTCCGGCCTTGGGATACGCAAGCTCCGCGCCGTCGTAATGCAGGTCTATCATGCCATCCATAGCGCTCTCATCC
>CAKTNU010000255.1 GCA_934589325.1 uncultured Oscillospiraceae bacterium
CGGTACACGCGCCGCATTCGCCGACCTCACAGCCCTTTTTGACCGAGGTCATGCGGAAATCGTTGCGGAGCATATCGGTCAGGCTGGCGCGGACATCGATCATCTGCTCTACGTCCTTGCCGTTCAGGTTATACTTAACGAGCATATACTGGTTTTCCATTATACGACACCTCCCGCTCTCTTGACCGACTCAATTGCGCACCGCTTCGCGGATTCCGACGCAACATGCTGACGCAGGGCCTTGGAAGCACGCCACGAATCGCGCGGATTGATATCCTCGAGCACCTTCAGGGCAAACGCCTCGATGTTTTCCATGGTGACCGCTTTCCCGTTCAGGAACTCCTCGGCCTTCGGCGCGCGCATCGGGACCGGGCCTGCAACGCCGTAGGCCACGCGGACACGCTCGAAGGTCTTCTTATCCTCCGACAGCCGGACGTTGACCGAGCAGCCGTTCGTGGCGATATCCAGCGCATTGCGCATGGCGTACTTGATATAATAGCCGTAAGTGTTCTCGTAGCTCGCCTTGGGGATCAGGATCGCCGTCTGGATCTCGCCCTCGCGGATATCGACGACCTTTGCCTTCAGATAGAAGTCCTTGATGGGCACGCGGCGCTTGCCGTTCGGGCCGGTCAGCTCCACGATCGCCTCCCATGCATGGAGCGTCGAAGCGGAGTCGGCCGAGGTGACGCCGTTGCAGGTGTTGCCGCCGATGGTGCCGATATTGCGGATCTGCGGTCCGCCGACCTGATCGACGGCTTCACCGAGGACATTGATATATTTCTGGATAATGGGGTCGTGCGTAATATGGGAGAAGCTGGTCAGGCTGCCGATGCGGATATTCTCCTCCTCGTCGATCGTCACGCCGCGAAGCTCGTCGAGCATATAGATCGAGATCAGCTCCACACCGGCGCGCTTGCCCTCGCGCATCTGCACCAGAACGTCGGAGCCGCCGGCAATGATATGCGCCTGCGGATGCGCCAAACGAAGCGCTACGGCATCCTCCACGCTCTTGGACTCATAATAAGCTTTCATATCATACATGGCTCAGTTCTCCTTTCTCCACGGGTCATTGATGAGGCCTTCCTCAGAAAAGCGCTTAAAGAGGATATGGGGCGTCATCGGCGCCGTGTCAATGGCTACGCCGGTCGCGTTAAGAATGGCGTTACGAATTGCCGGAGCAACCGGGCAGGCGGGCGGTTCGCCGAGCGCCTTGGTACCGAAGGGGCTGGTCGGCTCCGGATTTTCCACGAACTGTGCCTCCAGATGCGGATGATCCATCGTGGAAGAAAGCTTGTAGTCCAGAAGGTTGTTGTTCAGCGGCTTGCCGGTCTTCTCGTCCCAGAGGAGCTGTTCGCTCAGCGCGTAGCCGATGCCCATGGACATACCGCCGTGGACCTGCGCTGCGGCAAGCTGCGGATTGATCAGGCGGCCGCAGTCGTGAACATTGATGATGCGGTCGATATGTACGCGGCACATATCGATATCCACCGTGACCTCGGCACAGCAGCAGCCGAAGGAATAGGCGTTGTTCTTGATGTGGTAAGTGGACTCCGCCGTGATATGCTCGCTGTGGCTCAGGCTGTAGAACGCCTCCGTCGCAAGGTCCTTCAGGCTGACCAGAATGCGGCCGTCGGTCTTGCGGACGATGTTGCTGTCAATGATGTCCATATTGGCAATGGCACAGCGGGTGACCTCGTTGGCATATTTCAAGATTTTATCTCTTAAAATGTTGCCCGTCTGCGTGATGGAGAAGCCGACGACATAGGTCTGGCGGGAAGCATACGCGCCGAGGCCGAACGGCGTCACATCGGTGTCCTGACAGGAAACGACATGCACGTCGCGATAATCCTTGATGCCGACGACATCGGCCGCCATCTGTGCGTAAGCGGTATCCGCACCCTGACCGATCTCCGTCTCGCCGACCTGCACCTGAATGGAGCCGTCCTGATTGAGCACCATACGGCAGGAGGAATGCTCCAGCGAAATGGGCCAGACGGCGGTGTTGTACCAGAAGGGCGCAATACCGATGCCCTTGCGGATGCGGCCGGTCTGGTGGCTGTATTCCTCATGCTTGCGGTCATAATCCATATAGGCCACGGCCTTGTCGAAGCACTGGTTAAAGGAGTCGTAGTAGTTCTCGTTCTTGGAGAAGCCGTCGACATAGCCGACCGGCATGATATGCTCTCGGCGGAATTTCAGAGAATCCACGCCCAGCACCTTGCAGATATCCTCAATATGGCACTCGTGCGCCCACGAGGCCTGCGGCATACCGTAGCCGCGCATTGCGCCCGCAACGGCGCGGTTGGTGAAGACCGTATAGGCATCGCAGTCAAAATTCTCGCAGGGATAGAGCTGCGGGAAGGAACCCATTGCCTTGGCGACGATGGAGTGTCCGTGGGAGGCGTAAGCGCCCTGATTGGAGAAAAGCTCCGCCTTTCGCGCGACGAACGTGCCGTCCGGGCGCAGCCACGAGACTAAGTGAATGCGGATGGCATGGCGGACACGGTTGGAAATAAAGGTGTCCTCGCGCGGAACATCGAGCTTGACCAGACGGCCGCCGAGCTGCATACTGACCCAAGCGACCAGCGGCTCATACAACGTATCCTGCTTATTGCCGAAGCCGCCGCCGATATAGGGC
>CAKTNU010000256.1 GCA_934589325.1 uncultured Oscillospiraceae bacterium
AGGTGGTGTAGCCTATCATCTGGGCTATCTGTCCCATGGTAAAGTCGGTGCCTATGAGCAAATGCTCAGCCTGGCTCATCCGGCGGCCCTGAATATACTGAGTGATGCTGCAGCCGTATTGCCGCCTGAAGCAGCTTTTGAGCTTGCTTACGCTCATGCAGGCTATGCTGGCAAGGCGCTCCAGCGAAATGTCAAAGGCATAATGATATCTTTGCTATATTACTTATTTGCTGGCAAGAGCTGCCCGCGTGAACAACAGAAGGAAATAGGAGGTATATTATGCTGTATTCGGAAAAATTAAAGCCGTTTTCAACGGCGCATCCGTGTGAGAAAATAACCGTTGACGGAGCGTAGTTCCGCTATATCATCAGCGGAAGGGAGACCGGCAAAACGCTCGTGCTGCTCAACGGCGGCATGAATACGCTGGAAATGTGGATGGACTATGTTGACCCACTCTCCGAAGATTACCGCGTGCTGTTGTTTGACTATCCGCAGCAGCTGCACAGCAATCAGGCGCTGGTGACGGGGATGCATGCCTTTTTCGAGAGGCTCGGCATCAGGGAGCCGATCTTTATAGGTGCCAGCGACGGCGGTATGGTCGCGCAGATATATGTGCAGAAATACCCGGGCGAGGCCGGCGGACTGATCCTGATCTCTACCGGGGGCATGGACGCAGCAACGCTGAAAAGCCTGAAGAAGAAGTATCGCCTCGCTCCGCTGATGCTGTGGTATATGAAGCACTGCAATTATGAGAAGCTGAAGCCGACGCTCATCAAAGCAGGCATGAGCCATATCCGCGGAGAGGGCGAGGAAGAAATAGCCTACGCGCAGGATATGTTTGAAACCATCTTCAAGGATTATAAGCAGGAGAAGGATGTGCACATTTCCGGGCTGATGGCGGACCTTATGAATCAAAAGCCGGTGACGGCGGCGGATTTTGCGGCGTTGGAGGGGAAAATACTTCTGATCCTGCCGGATCAGGACTTCTTCTCGGGAAAAATGCAGCAGGATCTCATCGCGCTGATGCATGAGCCGAAAATCTCGTATGTCTCCGGCGGGCATTTGTCTACTGTGCTTAAAGCGGAGGATTATGTCCGGGCAATACGCGGCTTCCTCGGAAGGTAAAGCAGGGACAGTTCGGGGAGCGTATGAAAAAATTCAACTATACCATGAATCATAAGGCTGACGAAGCCTATATGAGGAAAATGTGTCATGAAGGTTGGGCAGCGACAAGCCTCGTGGAGGGAGTATGGACATTTGAGCCATGCCAGCCGGACGAGTATGTCTATCGCGTCTGCTATCTGCGCGGAAAGAGCGCAGACGATATAGACAGGCTGAAGCGTGAGCTTGCCGGAAAAGGAGTAGAGTTTGTATCGCGCTATTCATTCTGGGCAATTTTCCGCAGTGGGCATGACTTCCGGCTTTGCGAGCCTGAGGAAGAGCTGACGATCTGTGAGAGTATACGTCGGCCGATGCTGATAGGCAGTGTTTTGAGCTGGGCGGCATTTCTTGCACTGCTTTTGCTCACGGTCAGGGTAAGTCCGTGGTTTGGTATACTGACGGTGCTTCTGGCTGTCTACGCCGCAATGTGCACCTGCCTCGGAAGCTCTTATACAGCGCTGATACGGAGGCTCAGGAGGGAGCGGGAATGATAGTTCTGCAGATTGTACTGTACTGCCTCTTGTTCACTGTGATCGTTAAGCTGGCCGTTATCGGCGGAGCAGTGAACGGACTGTTTTTCTACCCGAAGCCGGTGCAGGAGCGTGCCGTTGAGCTGGGACTGTCTGACCGCGGGACCATCGCCCGCAGATTCAAAATATTCATGGCGATGTTTTACATAGTAATGGCGGCCGCGTTGGTGCTCATCATCGGGCTTTGGAACGGTGTGAGCGGCTTTTGGGCGGCCTACCTTCAGGCACTGCTGTTTCTGGAGGTCATGAATTGGTATGACGGACTGGTCATTGATAAGCTCTGGGTAGGCCACAGCTGGTTCTGGAAGATACCGGAGCTTACAGATATGCCATATGTGAAGACTTGGCCGCAGATGCTGAAAAAGCGGCTGTTTCTGAGCTTGATATGGTGTGTCGGCGCGGCGCTCATCGCCGCCGCAGTCGTTTTGATTTTTTAGTGTGCCGTGCAGATGCAGTAAGAACAGGCCGTGAGATCAAACGATCTCACGGCCTGTTCTTATATAGCGTCCTTCCTGGATCGCCGCAAATGCAGCGGACGAGCATACGATCGAGGCGCTTGATGTCAACCGATGCGGAGAAAATATACAGTAAGAGCCTCCGGCTTAGCCGGAGGCTCTTACTATGATGCTTATATCTTCTCGTTTATCCAGTCGAGAACGTCTTTATAAATGTCGGTGCGGTTTATCTCGTTGAGCAGCTCATGACGGCCGGCAGGGTAGAGACGCATTTTTACGTCGCGCAGGCCGGCCTTGCAGAAAGCATTGTATGCGCGGCCGACACCCTTGCCGTTTTCACCTACGGGGTCTGCGTCGCCGGACATGAAGTAGACGGGCGTGTCCTTATTCATCTTGTCGATATTTGCCTGATCAGTGACAAATTTTATGCCGCTCATCATATCGCGGAACAGGCTGACCGTCGGCACAAAGCCGC
>CAKTNU010000257.1 GCA_934589325.1 uncultured Oscillospiraceae bacterium
GAGTTCTGCCAAATCATCATCTTTGTTAAAAGCATCTCGATCCAGATGAACAGGCATTCCGTCGATAACTCCCGGCACCTCCACATAGGACTGTGGCTTTTTGCAGCCGCGGATCAGAACCCAACGTTCATTGGTCACATAGTCCTTGCGTTTTGATAGTTTGAATATTTCTTTGTAGTCATCCAGTGATCGTTCTTTCATACCCAAAACCTTTTCAGTGGCAACAGTTTCTGCGGTCTCCAACTCTTCCTTCGTGTAGGCCGCATTTTTTGCCGCTGTCACAATAGATGTGATTTCCGGATTCCCAACTGCGCAAGCTTTTTCAAGCAAGCTGTCGTAAACATTCGGTTTCAGCTTTCCCAATTCCAACAGCATTCCAATCATGTCAGTCCGCTGTAATTCTACTGCATCTTCCAAAAGTTTTAACTGCTTCTGCCTGAAATAGTCCTTCATAGCTGTCTGCTGCTCTGCACTGAAAGAAACAACACCGTTTTGAAAAGCTATGTAAGTATTGAATTGAACCTGAGGTGTCAGCCGCGTGAACAATTTTCCGCTGCACCGAACAATCTTATCATCTGAAAAAGCATCGGGAGACACCAGCGTCACATTACTCTTGCCGACAACCAGAGGGACATCAACAACCGTGTCATTCCCCTTGTATCGCAAGATTTTTATGCCTGTAGTCTTGTGGCTCAACTCAAACAGAGCTTCGGCCTCCTTTACAGACATTTTCTCAGTCCCGGCCGGCTCCAATGGCGCATCCGTCGCAGTTCCTTTCTGAACGTCGGTTGCAGCTCCGCCCTCCAAGACAGCAACAACTTCTCCCTGTCCATATCGCTTAGCCGTTTCCAAAATCAGTTCTCGGTTTTCATCCAAATACTTTTGATAGGATGCTTTCAAACGCCCCTGATACCGGTCAGGCGCAAGGACATACCCCATCGTAAGCGCGATTTTATAGCTTTGCGCCCGCACCTTGGACAGCGCCACTTTGGGGAACAGAAGGGGGAATATGGTCTGTGCTTTCTTACTGTTTGGATCCCATGCGGGATTTTCAATCGTGGTCACATTTGCCCCCGCCAGCCGTACGAGTTTCTCACAGCCAAGGAAGGCTGCTGCATATAAACTCTCCACCCCATCCGGAATATTGATGGTGGTCAGATTTGTACATCCGCAAAAACCATGCACGCTTCGAACGCTGTCCGGAAGGGTCACATCAGTCAGCTTTTTGCAATCGTAAAAACCGTCCACACTCTGAACGCCGTCAGGAATTACGCATGCGCCAGAATATACAGCCGGGCAAAGAACAACTTTTTTCCCATCAGCGGTAAGGACCAGCTTGTCCACCACGCGATAATTCCGGCTGCCTTCCGCCACAAAGATATCCCTGAGGCGTTCACATCCTGCAAAAGCATCGCTCCAGATGGTTTCGAGAGTATCAGGGAGTGTAATGCTGGTTAACTTTTTGCAGTTCCGAAATGCCTTCGGCTCAATACTTATGACACCGGACGGAATGGATATTTCTTTTAGTTCGCGGCATCCATCAAAAGCTTCTGTGCCAATTCTTCTCATGCTTTTGGGAAGCGAAACTGTGTGTACAGTCGTATTTGCTATTGTTCGTGTGCCTATGTAATAGATAAAAGCACCACTGCTGATTGAGGTCACACCCTCCGGAATGACCACGTCTCCACCAGAACCTTTATACTCAGTCAAAATACCGTTCTCAATTACAAAGTCACTCGCGCTGCTCATTGTTCACTCCTCCATTTCCAATTTTTCTAATTCTGTGATAATTTCTTTCTGCCGCTCATAGAACAGCAGCTCCTTGTTGTGGGCAAAATACTCCTTACAGCCGTAGCGGCTGATGAAACGGGCGCCGTAGTAGCTGATGGTCAGCTCGGTGACGAGGATCAGCATTTCCTGCCCCTCGCCGAAGACCTCCTCGCAGAACACGAACAGGTTGGAAAGCTGCTTTCCTGCGGCCTCCGCCTGCTTTTTCAGCCGATTTGTGCGGTTATCGAACGCCGATTTCAGCTGCCCGAAGGCTTCTGCGCCGTCAGTCGGTGCTTTTTCCTCCAGCATGACTGCCATATCCTCCAGCGCAGCGATGGCACTGTGGCAGGCATACTCTGCATCAGCAGACAGGGTAGATGCCAGTTTTCCTGTTTCGATTTTTCTACCCAACTGATCGATCTGCTTCTGAACGGCGGCAGTTGCGTCGGTGATAGATCTTGACAGCTCCATGCGGGCATTTTTCAGCGCGTTTAGCAGCTCGGCCTGAGCCTGTTCCGCCAGATTAACCTGTCGCAGTTCACCGGCGATGGCATCCAGCATCAATCCCAACAGGGCAAGACGCTCGTCAAACTTGGCCGCCTTTGCGCGGCTCTTGATTTCGTCGGAGGCTTTCCCCGCAAGAATCTTGTCCACCTGATAATCGGACTTGTACTTGTTGAACAGGTCATAATAGATGGAAAAGTCCTTGGCGATCTTTTTGTTCTGCAGATACTGGACAACCAGTGCTTCATCAATGACCAGACCGTGTTCCTCATAGAGGTGCATCATGTCGGAGAGATCGCTCCAGCCACGGGCAGAGACGAAGCTTTAGCCG
>CAKTNU010000258.1 GCA_934589325.1 uncultured Oscillospiraceae bacterium
GCCTTGAAGCCGACCCATGGGTAGCGGCGGTTCGAGGCGGGCAACTCCTCGACGGTGATCTTGTCCAGCAGCTTGCGGCGCGAGGTCGCCTGACGGGACTTGGATTTGTTCGCGGAGAAGCGGGCGATAAAGGTCTGAAGCTCCTGAATCTTCTGCTCGGCCTTCTTGTTCTGATCCTTTATCAGCTTCTGGATGAGCTGGCTGGACTCGTACCAGAAGTCGTAGTTGCCGACGTACATCTTTATCTTGCCGTAGTCGATGTCGACGATGTGGGTGCAGACGTTGTTGAGGAAGTAGCGGTCATGGCTGACGACAAGGACGGTGCCCTCGTAGTCCATCAGGAAATCCTCCAGCCAGACGACGCTTGCAAGGTCCAGGTTGTTTGTCGGCTCGTCCAGAAGGATGACATCGGGGTGGCCGAAGAGTGCCTGCGCGAGAAGAACTTTCACCTTGAGGCGCGGGTCGACGTCACGCATAAGGTCGCCGTGAATGGCGGTGTCAACGCCGAGCCCCTGAAGAATACGGCCGGCGTCGGATTCGGCCTCCCAGCCGCCGAGCTCCGCAAATTCCTCCTCGAGCTCTGCCGCTCTGATGCCGTCCTCGTCGGTAAAGTCCTCCTTCTCGTATATGGCGTCCTTCTCCTTGCCGCAGTCGTAGAGCCGGCGGTTGCCGAGGATCACCGTGTCGATGACCGTGTAGTTGTCGAACAGGCTTTGGTTCTGCTTAAGGACGGACATACGGCGCTTCGGGTCGAGGACTACGCTGCCGGAGGTCGGCTCGAGTTCGCCGGAGAGTATCTTGATAAAGGTGGATTTGCCCGCACCGTTTGCGCCGATGATGCCGTAGCAGTTGCCGGCGGTGAACTGCAGGTCAACGCGGGAAAACAGCACGGACGAGCCGAACTGCATGGATAGATCGTTTACTGAAAGCATTGTGTTTCTCCATTTGTAAAAATTTTAGAAATCCAGATCGGTCACGCCGAAGTATTTTTCCGCAAAGTCGACGCTTTTCACGCGGAACTCGCGTCCGCGCAGATATTCAAGACAGCCGGCATCCGTAGGAAAGGCAAATTCCAGCTTGTACGAATACAGCGCCTGCCCTTTTTCACCAAAGCTGCGGTTGACCTTTTCCACGCCGTACTTGCCGTCGCCCAGCAGCGGCCAGCCGGCATGTGCCATCTGTGCGCGTATCTGGTGTGTGCGGCCGGTGAGCAGGCGGCACTCTACAAGCGACAGAGCGCCCTGCGAGCGGAGTACGCGGTATTCGGTCACGGCGGTGCGTGCGCCCGGCTCCGGGCGGGATCTGACGTATACCTGATTTTTTTCCGCGTCCTTAAACAGGTAGTTCTCCAGCCGTCCGGATTCCGGCTTCGGGCGTCCCTGAACGGCGCAGAGATAATATTTTTCTATCTCGCGGTCGCGTATCTTCTCGTTGAGGATGCGCAGAGCCTCGGCATTTTTTGCGGCTATGACGATGCCGCCGGTGTTGCGGTCAATGCGGTTGCAGAGAGCGGGGGCAAAGGAATTTTCCTCACGCGGACGCCACTCGCCCTTCTGTGCCATATAAGCCTGAATGTTTGCGATGAGGGTGTTGTAGTCCCAGACTCCGGCACTGTGGCAGAGAACACCGGGCTTCTTGTCGGCCAGCAGTATGTTTTCGTCCTCGTAGACGATATCAAGCCGCGGAGTACCGACCTTAAGATAAGAATTTTCTTCGCGGGGTCTTTCAAAAAACTCATCGTTGATGTATAATTGAAGCGTATCGCCGAGGGCGAGCCGCGTGTCACGCTTGGCGCCCTTGCCGTTGACCTTTATCCGCTTAAGCCGGATATATTTCTGAAGCAGCGATTCGGGCAGCAGCGGAACGGCTTTGCCGACGAAGCGGTCAAGCCGCTGACCGGCATCGTTGGATTTAACTGTAAGCTCTTTCATGTCTGACGGGCAGAAACCTTTCGATTTAGGATTTTGAATAAGTTTTTTCTAATTTTTTTTATTATACTATAGAAAATTTGTGTTGACAAGCCTTGTCAGTTAATCTATAATATCTAAGCGACTGTGCGAGGTGTATTATGCTTCTTAACCTGAGAGAGATAATTGAGATACCGGGCGGCTCCGTTGATTTTGCGACCGAGCTTGAGACCGACAGGCTCGATTTCCCCGCGATAAAGGAGTATAAGTCCAAGCCGAAGGCCGCGGGGCGCGTGTACAACGAGGCCGGTGTCCTGAACCTGACAGGTGAGATCAGGGCGGACATGGTATGCATATGCGACCGGTGCGGCTGCGAGTTTGAACACACCAAGCTCACAAACCTGCACGCCACCATCGTGGAGGAGAACGCCGAGGATGATCCGGAGCTGTTTCTGCTTCAGGGTGACGAGATAGATCTGGACGATATTCTGTCCACGTGCTTCATTCTGGATATGGACAGCAAGTTCCTCTGCAGAGAAGACTGCAAGGGTCTGTGTCCTGAGTGCGGCAAAAACCTTAACCTCGGCCCCTGTGGGTGCCGGAAACAAATTGATCCAAGATTTGCTGTGCTTGAGCAGCTTTTGGATAAAGATTAAAATAGAGCTGCTCAAAACAGCCGTTAT
>CAKTNU010000259.1 GCA_934589325.1 uncultured Oscillospiraceae bacterium
TCCAGATACTGCCTTGAATGACCAGTATCAGCAGCACCGGCAGTCCAGCGGATTTGAATGTGAACAGCAGCACGGAGATAACGAATACGACCGACAGCACACTTATCAGCAGATTGTCCTTTTCAAACGAGGTCCTCAGATCCTTGCAGCTCGTCGTATCGCTGACGACATAGGCTTCATCATAGTATCTGGCTGCAATACCGTGGATGATCTCCAAATAATTATAGCTCTCCTCGCCCTCCGTCGGTATGTCGGCATAGAGGACTATGCGGCTCCAATCGTCGCTCTTGAGCTGGAGCTTGGCGTCATTGAGCTGCTGTTCGAGCTCGTCAAGGCGCTCCTCAGTGTCCGCCGGGATATTGACCTCGACCTCTTCTCGCTTATCGCAGAGGTACCCGAACATATCCAGCAGCGGGACAGCGTAATTATCAAGGTTTGTGACGACCTGTCCGTAGTCGCTTATCTCCATGGCATAGCCGGTGTAGAGCACCTTCGCAACCTCGAAATCGAGGTCGGCAAGCTCCGCGAACTGACGGGGCGTAAGCTCGGAGGTCAGGTAATATCCGTCGATGGCCTCTATATTTGCAAGGCCTGTAACACTGACGGTGCGGCTCAGCTCCTCAATATCCGAGATGAGCTTGGCCTCTTTGCTGTAATCCCCGGCCGGGACAATTACGGCCATCTGGTTATCAATACCGAACAGCTCCTCGATCCGCTCGTAGGCAAGCTGATTTTCATTATGGCGTATCGAATCGACGGAGTTGTGTGAATAGACATAGTTGACTTTATTGGAGAATATGACACCCAAAACCAGCAGCACAGCGAACACAGGCGGCATTATGAAACGCGTCTTATATGCGAATTTGCCGAGCCAGCTCACATTCGGGATAAAGCTGCGGTGATGCGTGCGGTCGATGAGGCGGGAGAATGTCACAAGCAGTCCGGGCATGAGCAGGAACACCGAGCACAGGCTTAAAAGTATTGCTTTTATCATGACTGCGCCTATATCGTAGCCCAGCCGGTACTGCATGAATGTCAGCGCCAGAAGACCGGACACCGTGGTGAGGCTGCTCGCGGATATTTCGGGGATGGCCTTGCTCAGGGCGGCAATAGCCGCCTCGCGTGCGGGCTTGTTTTCATGCTCCTCCATATAGCGGTGACAGAGGATTATGGCGTAATCTATCGCCATTGCAAGCTGCAGAACTATCGCGACAGAGTCCGTGACGAAGGATATCTCCCCCATCATATAGTTTGTGCCCATGTTCAGCAGCGCCGCCGCACCGAATGTTATGAGAAGCACCGGTATCTCTGCGTAGGTCCTGGATGTAAAGAGCAGCACAACGACAATGACGAGCGCGGCGATGCCGTCAACGATCAGCAGCTCGCTGTTGATTATCGCCTTGAGCGGATTTCCGACGTCTGTGTTGACGTATAGGTCATATGCGCTGAGCATTCCGCGCAGCTCATTCATGGCACGGACGCTTATTTCGTCCTCGTTCTCGCCGTCAAAGGTCACGGCATACAAGGCTGCGGCCTCGCCGTAATGCTCCGGGCTGTCGTCAAAGGCTACCTCTTTGACGCCGTCCGCCGACTCTATCTGTTCACAGATCGCCTCCGCCTGCTCATAGCTTATATTCTCCACCACTATGCGAGCCGTACCGAAGGTCGTGAACTCATTTTCCATAATTTCAAGGCCGGTCTGCGTCTCTGTGTTCTCTGGCAGGTACTTTGTCAGACTGTCGCTGACCTCTACCCAGCCGGATGAGAACGCGCAGAATACCGCCGCGGCTATGAATATGAGGAAGATTATCGTCCTCTTATCCACAATAAACGCGGCCGCACGCTCCATTAGGCTCGTTTTCCCTGATTTCATCTACATTCTCTCCCCCAGAAAATGCGTATATTCCTACAAATTAGCAGTATAACAAAAAAATACGCAGAAAGCAAATGCTTTCTGCGTATTTAACAATTTGACGCTTAGAAATCAGACCAGCTCGATGACTGCGACCTCTGCTGCATCGCCGCGGCGAGTGCCGATGCGGGTGATGCGGGTGTAGCCGCCGTTGCGCTCTGCATACTTGGGAGCGATCTCATCGAAAACCTTCTTGGCGACATCCTCACGGGTGATGAAGGCCAGAGCCTGACGGTAAGAAGCCAGATCCTTCGCCTTGCCAAGAGTTATCATCTTCTCGGCCATGGGAGCGATCTCCTTGGCGCGGGTAACGGTGGTCTCCATGCGGCCGAGATCGAGAAGATCAGTGACCTGCTGACGGAGCATCGCCATACGTGCGTCGGTCGCCTTGCCGAGCTTTCTTGTTCCGGGCATAATTGCATTTCCTCCTTCTTGAGAGCTTACTGATTGTCCTCGTCCGCCAGAGACAGTCCCATCATAGTCAGCTTATGCTCAACTTCTTCAAGGGACTTGCGGCCGAGATTGCGGACCTTGATCATCTCATCCTGAGTCTTGCTGACCAGATCCTCAACGGTATTGATATTTGCGCGTTTGAGGCAGTTAAAGCTCCTCACGGACAGATCCAGCTCTTCGATCGTCATCTTGAGCACGGTGTCCGGCTC